>NZ_JBBCQL010000043.1:0-25780 GCF_037149975.1 Chryseobacterium sp. VD8
ATTGAAGTTGTTAAGCTTTACGTTGAAAAGTGCAATTTTCATGTAATAAGCATTCATATCCACCGGAGTATTGGTTCCTGCATACACTGCACTTCCGAAATTGGTAAAGTTAGCTGCCGTAAAGAAATCGCTTCCTTTGCTTACGCTCGCAGGGAAAGGTGTGATAAACTGACCATCGTTTGCTGAGTAACGGATTCTGTCTTCAAATTTCCATCCTTCTCCAAGGTCATAATTGAATTCTGCACCGATGGTTTTTGAAATAGAATGCATTCCGTCTGAAACATCGCTGTTGAAGATATTACCATCGTTTCCTAATGTTCTGTCGTGCTGTAAATTAATTGTCTGTAACGCACCGTTCAGGATATTATAATTGGATAAAGAAGACCACTTCGGATCTGCATCTGTTCCTGAAACCGCAACCGGCATCGGCATATACGAAGCCGTTCTGTCATCCAGAAATTTAGCATAAATTCTGAAGCTTCCTTTCTCGAACTTTTTCAGTAAAGATACTCTGAACTGTCCTCCGTTATTAGAGTTGAATCCTGTTTTTCTTGGTCCGTCCCCGATTCTGTAGAAACCTCCTAATGCTAAAAACGTATTATCCGCAATCTGAGTTCCATAGTCGAAATCTGTTCTGTAGTTTTTATAGTTTAAACCTAATTGCTGCGTGATGCTCCCGCCTTCTTTTTCTCCTGTCTTCGTAATGAAGTTGATGATCCCCGCAGGAGAATTACTTGCAAAAACGGATGCTGAACCTCCTCTTAACGCTTCCACTCTGGCAACAAAAGAATCGAATCTTGTAAACTGATCCTGAGTTCCGAAAGCAATATCTCCGAACTGCATTACCGGTAAACCGTCTTCCTGAATCAACAGATATCTTGATCCTCCTGCTGAAACAGGAACCCCTCTTACCGTAATATTGGAGTTTCCTTCACCTCCTGAAGATTCTGAACGGATTCCCGGAATAGTACGAAAAATTTCGGCAGTTGTTCTTGGAGCAGCGTTTTCTATATCTTTCATTTTTAAAGTAGAAATAGAAGTACTGGTTTTAATAGAAGCTTTAGGATTTGCGTTTCCGGTAACCACAACCTCATCAATAGCTTTTCCTCTTGTAATTGTATCATTTTCTGTACTCTGAGAAAACATGAATGCTGCTGTGTTCATCGCACCGAAAATGAGCAATTTGGTAAAAATTTTTGATTCCATAATTTTTGAGAGTTTTTAATTATGGTCTAAAAGTATTTTTTTTAACATATTCAAAACATAATTTTTCCCTTGTGTTAAATTTATATTAATTTCAAACGTTTGCGCAAACGTTTGCGGTGGATAACTTCTAAAAATTTTAACTTTTTATTAACATTTAAATCTTAAATTTTAACATTTTTTAACTTAAATTTAACCCGAAAACATCACTAAATTAACCCAAAAATTGCCTCAATTAACTTAAAAATGAAAAGAGTCACAATAAAAGACCTCGCAGAAATGCTCAATATCAGTGTATCTACAGTATCCAGAGCACTGAAAGACCATCCTGATATCAGCAGTGCTGTAAAGCTGAGAGTGAAGGAGGCTGCAGAAACTTTTAATTATATTCCGAATGATTTTGCAATCAATTTCAGAAAAAAGTCTTCAAAAGTTATAGGACTTATCATTCCGGAAATGTCGATGTTTTTTATACCTTCTATTATAAGAGGAATTTCTTCGGTACTGCATAAAGAAGGATATCATTTTTTTGTATTGTCCTCAGAAGAATCTGTGGGAATGGAGGAAGAAAATATCATTACCTGCATCAACTCCCGTGTGGACGGAATTCTTATTTCTCTTACAAGACAAACGAAAGATCTTTCCCACTTAAACAGACTCAGGGAAATAGAAGTTCCGGTAGTAATGTTTGATAAAACGATTTCTCAGAATTCTTTTGAGCAGATTGTTTTCGACAATAAACTTAATGTGGAAGCTGCCGCGGAAAAACTTGCCCAAAACCAATGTAAAAAGATTCTTGCCATTTTCGGGGATGAAAATCTGGACATCACGCAAACCCGAAGAGATTTTTTCCTGCAAAAACTAAAAGAATATCCGGAAATGGAATGCAAGGTAATTTATTGTGAGTCTGCGGAAAGTGTAAAAGAAAAACTGAATATTATTCTGGATTATGAACGGTTTGACGGTTATTTCGCGATGAGTGATGAAACGCTTGCCGGACTGCACAGTTCTCTTATTAAAAAGAAAGTACAGACTTCCGATGTAAAAGTTATTGCCATTACGGAGGGTACGCTTCCA
Source organism: Chryseobacterium sp. VD8 (assembly GCF_037149975.1). Classification (NCBI taxonomy): domain Bacteria; kingdom Pseudomonadati; phylum Bacteroidota; class Flavobacteriia; order Flavobacteriales; family Weeksellaceae; genus Chryseobacterium; species Chryseobacterium sp. VD8. The sequence goes on from NZ_JBBCQL010000043.1 coordinate 2,281, forward strand.
CGATATCTGGACGATTCGTATGAATGTATCATCAATGATGGTTTCAGTATGGGAACTATGGCGGCTTCGAAATTGCTGCACCTTATTAAAAGTGGCATTTAATAGGAAACTGTAGGATTTGCAAAGATTATTTTGCTAAATTTGCCAGTAAATAAACATACACGAAATGAAAAAATCAACATTCCCATTCCCGAACTGCCATTCTGTTATCGAAAATTCCAATCCCTATTTTAATAATTTTCAGAAATAATTATTTGAAGCATTGCTTTTATAATAGGACAAAGCTGCTGACTTTTAAATTATTATGAGATAAGTACACTGTTTTAAGAATTATCAATTAATTAATAGAGATCGGGCATCTTTCATAAATAATTAAATTTCAAAGATTTAATATAATTCACGCAGTAAAGAATAAGTTTTATCTATTAAATCCCATTAACAAATATTAAAAAAAAGTGTTACATTTGTTTTTGAGGGCGTAAAAATTACTTTTCGCGTTTTATTTGTTAATTTTAGAATACCACATTATATAGCATTAAAAATCTACTCATGAGAAAAATAATTCTACTATTTGTATGTATGATCGGTATTTCAGTTTCCTCACAGATCAAGGTGTTGAAAAACGAAACTCTGATAGAAATTGGTAAAGATAATGCCGTAGGTTTATATAAAAAAGATGATAAATTTACGTTCAATTATCAGGATCTGAATACGGCAAACCTTAATACCTTCAGATCATTCTCTTTTCAGAATCTTAATAAGGACGTTTCCGGACTTTATGAACTTATCGAAAACGGCTTTATTGATATTCCTGTAGGAAACATCATTCTGGAGCTTCCGAACGATATCATCGAACTGCATTTTGAGAAAAACTACGGTACTCCTACTGTTCAGTTTATCCAGTATATCAACAAAAACAGAAAATTCGTAGGAAAATCCCAGCTTCTGACCAAAAAACAGATTGATAAAATCTTTGGCAGAACCAACGGAAAATCTGCGCTTTATGAAAAACCCGGAACCAAGAATAATGCTCAGACAATGAGTGCTTCCAATCCGCAACAAGCTGCAGTTCAGCCTGCCGCAGAACCATCTGCTTCCGGTACAGGTAAGAAGTCGAAAAAATAATTAAACTTTTTAAAATATTGCATCAACTCATTCATACGGATGAGTTTTTTTATTTTATTTTTGCAAAAAGATCATTACGAAATTATGTCTCTTCAAATAAACAATTTAACCAAAAAATTTGGTGAGCAGACTGCTCTGAACAACATTAACGTTTCCATTGATAAAAATGAAATTATCGGTCTTTTGGGTCCGAACGGAGCCGGAAAATCTACTTTAATGAAATCCATTGTCGGCGCACTGAAAATTGATGAAGGCGAAATAATTTTTAACGGAAAAAACATCACGGAAAACGAAATCGAAAGCAAAAAGAAGATCGGTTTCCTTCCTGAAAACAATCCGCTGTATCTGGAAATGTATGTAAAAGAATATTTACAATTTGTTGCCAATATTCATAAAATACCGGCTTCAAGGGTAGATGAAGTGATTGAACTTGTAGGAATTACCCCTGAAAAATCTAAAAAGATCGGTCAGCTTTCCAAAGGATACAAACAGAGAGTTGGTCTTGCACAGGCAATTATTCATCAGCCTGATCTTTTGATTCTGGATGAACCTACGAACGGACTGGATCCGAACCAGATCATCGAAATCCGAAATGTGGTGAAAGAAATCGGTCAACAAAAAACGGTTTTACTTTCCACGCACATCATGCAGGAAGTGGAAGCACTTTGCTCGCGCGTGATCCTTATCCATAAAGGAAATATTCTGCAGGACTGCCCGATTGACGAATTTAAAGGCAAGTTTGAAAGTCTGGAAGAAGCATTTGCAAACTATACTGCATAAAAGGAAAAAGCTCCAAAATCTGGAGCTTTCCTCTTTTGCAGCGAAATCCGGCAAAAGATATATAGAATGGTTAAAAGTTTTTAAAGTGAGGCAGAAAAAATTTCTGTACTTTGAATATATATGATGTTGTGTTTTTTTTGATTCTGATTCTGACAGAAATTATTAAGCATGGTTATCACCTTTTTCCTCAGTCGCAGGAACCGTTTCTAAATTTTTCTTCTGAACCTGCTCCAAAAGCTGTAATCCCAAAAGTCCGCTGATTCCTCCGTTTGCTGAATCTCCGTTTCCTCCGATCAACACTTCAGGCATAATTCTCACATTTTGGCTGGCAATATTTTCCATAATCTTTAACTGCGTGAAATTATTTCCGCCCATTGCTTCCACAGACAATTTGTAAGATTCCGCGTTGGATTTACCGATGGCAAGGATTTTTTCCGCTTCTGCATTACCTGTTAATGAAATCTGCTCTGCACTTGCTTTTGCCAGCAATTCGATTTTTTCCGCTTCGGCTTTTGCAAGAAGTCTTGTTTTTTCAGCTTCACCGGTTGCTAAAAGTTTTAGTCTGTCCCCTTCCGCAGTTGCCTGTAATCTTACGGAATTGGCGTCTCCGGTTGCTTTTTTCACGGATGCATCGGCAATTCTTTCTGCAATCACAACGCCCTGATCGGCTTTTACAATTTCTTTCTGCATATCTGCAACAGCAGTTTCTTTTTCAAGAGCCTGTCTGGTTTCCTGAGCAAGCATTTCGGTTTCGTAAGTAATTTTCTGTTCTTCTGCTAACTTTCTGTCTGTTAAAGTTTTCATTAAACTTTCAGGAGGAACAATAGCTCCGATCAAAGTATCAACGGCATTTACATTATATTGTTCCAAAACACTGCTGATATGATCTTTGGCTGACTGCTGTCTTTCTTTACGAGTTCCTAAAAAGGCAATTACATCGCTGTCCTGTGCAGAGTTTCTGAAGTAATTTCCGATGGTAGGTTCCAAAACCTGGCTCACCAGATTGATCATATTTCCGAAACGGGCAATTACTTTTGGTGCTTCATACGTCGGAATATGAATAATCTGCGAAACATCCAAGTTGAAAGGGAAACCGTCTTTACTTCGAACGGTAATCGTAGAAAGATTTTTATCCAGTTGGTGAGATTCACTTCTTTCATAAGCCCAGTTTAAAACTAAATTGGTTGTCGGAACAAGTTCCACTTTCATAATATAAGGGTTAATCGGATATTTTCCGGGACCGATAGGTTCTGCCCAAACTCCTTTATGTCCTTTTTCTACAATATTTCCGTGCTTAAAGTCTACACCGCTTAAATCCTGCCCTTCTTCTCCTACATAACTGATAATGACTCCAACATGACCGATCGGAATTTCCGTCATTTTTACCATTTCAACTTTTGTAAACCAAGGGTTTAAGAAATATGAACCCGCCAAAATCACCTGTTCCTGAAGACCTTTGTAACCACCGCTGTTTAAAAAAGTATCGACATCCTGAAATTTATTATGGTCATTGATGATCTTTCCGGCAATCTGTCCTTCTTCCAACGGACTTCCTTCCATGGTTGTGATAATTCCCACTGCATTATCGGGAATCTGAGTCATGTCAGTAAGTTCGATTTCAAACAATAAGGTATTGATTCTGTAAGATCCGGGAGCAATAATTGCGGTTTGACGGCCTTTTCTTCCTCCATTCTTTAAAAAGGCTTCTGCATCCTGAAAAGAATCGCAGTCTACTTTTCTTCCTAAAATTCTTCCGGTTTCCAGCTCCATCCCGTCTTTCGCAAGAAGTAAGCCTATTTTTCCTGTGGGAATTACGGTGAAAGGCTGAAAATCAATAGAATATTGCCAGATCCATTTTCCGAAATAAACTCCGGGAGCTAAAGTCTGTGCCTGAAAACCGGCTTCTCCGTTGGTGGCAATGATTCTTCCTTCGGGAAGTTCCTGCTTACCAACCAACACGAATTTTTTGGTAACCAAGCCTATTCTGTCTTGTGGAACAATCACTAATCCAAAGAAAATTCTTAAGATAAATTTGTAAAAAATGATGCACAACAGTGCAATAACGACTGGAATCATCCAGCCATGAAAACCTAATTCCATAGTTTGTTTGTTTTTTTGTTTGATTAAATTTGAAAACAGAAAGTGTGCTCTATTTTTTCATAAAAGAAAAACAGAGTACGAATTATATGATAATTCTTTCGTAAAATTAAGAAAGTGCAGGAGGAGAAGTATTGAAAATCGTGAAGATGATTTCTGATACTTTTAAAAGAAAAAACTTAAAGTTAATTAGTTTCATTTTGATAAGAAAGGAACGAGATCCTTTTGATGATACAAATGTACGTAAGAAAAATATTTACTTGTTTCAAAAAAATTAAATATTTTTCTGAATATTTATTAATTCACTGACAATCAATATAATTATTTTTATATCGATATTATTTTTTAATCAAAATCAGGTGGTTTTTAATATGAAATTAGACGGAAAACGAACCCTATCGTTATAAATTGGCTTTAAATTTGATTAATTTTTTGTGTAATATATATCTAAAATGATCAGAAAAATTTTATTAGGAGTATTTTGTATTGCACAGTTTTCATTGGTACAGGCAGCAGCTTTTAATGAAAATCCGGTTTCAGAAATTCATTATCAACAGGAAAAGGTTCCGAAATCATTTATTTTTAAAACAAAAAAGTTTAAAATTAAAATTGATAAGCAACCGAACGGAAATTATCTGTATCAATCGTGGGCAGCCAACGGAAAGGTGACTTCGAAACCGAGTATGATTATTTCGGACGGAGAATTAATTCCGGACGGAACAGGCGGAAATTATTACTATGAGTTTAATAATAACGGATATACTTATCAGATCTGGAGAAATTATTTAACAAGTTCGGCGAAAAAAGCTCCGTATACTTTAACGGTAACCGACAGAAACGGCAAAACAATTGTTAATCAGGATGGTTACGTGGTTAAAAATTAATTTCAATAATATATTTAGTTCCTGACTTCATCGTCAGGAATTTTTTTGTCTTTTTGAAACAATGGAAAATTGTTTAAATTTTTATGAATCACAAATGTTTTTACATTCTGGTGAAAGCTAAAAATCAGATAAATAAAAAATGCTTTGGTTTTTATTTTGGGGAGGTTATTTATTGAAGATATTATTGAAATAGTGAATGAATAACTGGTTTCCTAGCCCCAATTGAGCGGCATGTCTGAGCTCTTTTTAGAGTTTCGGCAGCAGCTTCGCTGCCGCCGAAACTCTAAAAAAGCGAGTAGCGAAAGTGGGAAAAAGCTTCAAAAAAAAATATGGATTGGAAAGGTTAAGTTTGAGTTTTAGATTAAGGCTGTCCTATCTGTTTCCCATTTCGTCATTAAAGTTACTGTAAAAAATTGAACTCCTTCAGAGTTCTGCTTCTGGATTATCTCTTTCTGCTGCACAGATATTATTTACGGAATATTTTATGTACAGAAAAAATGGTATTATTTCTATTATTTTGGTAAATTCACTTAAAATATTCAATACAAGATGGATTTCACCATTAAATCAAACCTCATCGACATTGTCTCAAAGGAAACCTACCCTGCTGAAATAATTATTAAAGACAACAAAATCAGTTCAATACAAAGAATCTCAGAAAAACTGAATACGTATGTTCTGCCAGGATTTATTGATGCGCATGTTCATATTGAAAGCAGTATGCTGGTTCCGTCTGAGTTTGCAAAAATTGCGGTAAAGCACGGAACGGTGGGAACGATTTCAGATCCTCATGAAATTGCCAATGTTTTGGGAATTTCGGGTGTTGAATATATGATTGATAATGCTCGGAAAGTACCGTTTCATTTCTATTTCGGGGCTCCTTCCTGTGTTCCCGCAACCCATTTTGAAACGGCAGGTGCGGTGATTGATTCGGGTGATATTGACGGGCTTTTAAGCAAGAAAGAAATTGTATATCTGGCTGAAATGATGAATTTTCCGGGGGTTATTTATAAAGATGAGGAGGTTCTGAAAAAGCTGGAATCTGCGAAAAAACATAACAAGCCGATTGACGGTCATGCTCCGGGATTAATGGGAGAAGAAATGAGATCTTATTTCAGTGCGGGAATTTCTACAGATCATGAGTGTTTTGGGTATCAGGAAGCACTGGAAAAGCTTGAATTCGGGGTAAAAGTGATGATCCGTGAAGGAAGTGCAGCGAAAAATTTTGACACTTTAATTCCTTTATTAAAAGATTTTCCGGATCAGATGATGTTTTGCTGTGACGATAAGCATCCTGATAATTTGCTGGAATCTCATATCAACGATCATGTGAAACGCGCTCTGGATTTGGGTTGTGATTTGTACGATGTGCTGCGTGCTTCTTCGTACAATGTGGTTAAACATTATAATTTACCGATCGGGTTATTGCAGGTTGGAGACAGTGCAGATTTTATAGAAATTGATAATCTAAAGGATTTTACGATTTTAAAAACGTACATCAACGGAGCATTGGTCTCAGAAAACGGGGAATCATTTATTGAATCTGTTGAAGCTCCGATAGTAAATAATTTTCATTGCAGTTTAAAAAGCCCATCAGATTTTAAGGTAAAAAGTGAAGGGCAAAAAATTCGTGTGATTGAAACGCTGGACGGACAGTTAATCACAAAGGAAATTCATGCAGAAGCTTTAAACATTAATGGTTTTGCAGAATCTGATCCTGAAAATGACATTCTGAAAATTGCTGTGGTGAACCGTTATCAGGATGCGCCGATTGCAACAGCTTTCATCAAAAATATAGGCTTAAAAAACGGAGCGATTGCTTCGTGTGTTGCGCACGACTGTCATAATATTGTGGTGGTGGGAACCAATGACGATAATATATGTAAAGCTGTAAATCTGATCATTAAAGCGAAGGGTGGAATTTCTCTGGCAACCGCAACGGAAGAAATGGTTCTGGAACTCCCGATTGCCGGAATTATGACGAATCTTCCTGCGGAAAAGGTAGCAGAAGCTTATATTAGATTAGACCGTCGCGCAAAGGAATTAGGAAGCAGATTACGAGCGCCTTACATGAGTTTGTCATTCATGGCACTTTTGGTTATTCCTGAACTGAAACTGAGTGACAAAGGGCTTTTCAACGGAAAAAGTTTCGAGTTTACGGATGTTTTTATCAAGTCTGTTTAAACTCTTATTTAACCGCAAAAGTCATAAAAGATGAACTTAACTTTTATTTAAAGCTGATTTCGCTTTAACATTCTTTGCCCCTTTTACGGTTAATTCTGAAATTGGTTTAAACAATTCTTTTCTCGTTTTCCAGATTAGCGTAAAAACGGCTTTCGTTAAAGCTTTCTTTTGCAGCGTTGTAACCAATGTTAAAAATCTGTTCGAGACGGTCTTTCCGTCTTTCGAATGTTCCGTAGGTAGAAAGTTCCTGTGATGAGATAAACCAGTCGCAATGATCGAATTTAATTCTTTCGATGCGGTAAGAAAGCAGATCGTAAGACCGTGAAACAATAGCTTTGATGGATCTGAGATCATTAATTTTGGCATCTTGTGGGGGAGAAACGAAAACGCCGATCAGCTTATCGCAATCGTCTCTTATGATGTCAGCGGGAAAATTATTCAGTACTCCTCCGTCACAGTACATTTCATCATCAATAATATAAGGAGTCGTCACTCCGGGAATGGAGCATGAAGCAATAATGGCATCAACGATTTTAAAACTTTTTTCAAAGATTTTTTCGGTTCCTCTTACCAATTCTGTTGCCACAATTCTTACGTCTTTATCTAAATCGCCCAGTTTCATTTCGCCGAAAATAGGATTGAGATAATTTCTGAAAATAACGGAAGAAACCAATCCGGGTTGGTTGAATGCAAAATGCTTCCAGTTGAAAAAGTAAACCGAATTGAAAAATTCCAGAATTTCTTCGGGTGTTTTGCCTACCGCATGAAGACAGCCCACAATTGAACCTGCACTGCAACATGACAGAACATCAATATCAATATTTTTTTCTGCTAAGAATTTTAAAACTCCGGCATGTGCGATCCCTTTTGTTCCGCCACCCGATAAAACAAGCCCAACTTTCCCAAAATCCATTGAATAAAATTAAGAAAACAAGTCGAGAAAAACAGATTAATTTTTCTAAATACCGTGATTTTGCATTATTTTAACAAAAATAAAATTGTGCTTAAATCAATATTAATGGTATATTCTTATTTAGGCAGAAAAATTATAATGATTTTTGTTATTAAGTATTTAATGTAAAGCTTTTTTAAAAGGGGTTTTCTTCAATAAGAAATAGTTTAACCCACTTTTTTATCATACAACTGAAGAATCTTCAGAAGATCATCATCTGTTTTCCAGGAATCTATCATAGCAAGAAGATCCGGATAAGCTGCAAATCTTACTTTCAAACTGTTTTTAAGACTGGGATTGAAAAATCCGGATTCATTGATGATTTTTCGGTTTCTGCCGTCGATTAAGAAGTCTGTTCCAACAAATTTTAAGCCGCCGTGAGGAAAAAACCTGTACCAGTTCATATTTTTGCCTTCGTACAAAATTTCTACAAAACCATTGTCAAAAACCATTTTCCCGGCAGAAGCATAATATTCATGGATGATATTATTTTCATCGGTAATCTTAATGTATTCCACATCTTTTGGTTCCACCCACGTTTCAGCCCCGGAAGAATTCCTCATTTTCATTTTAAGTAACACAGTGGCTACATAATATTTTGTATTGGAAAATTTACCTACGTTTCTGATCTTTGTTTTGATGGTATCGCTGGATGTTTTCAGAATGTACTCCACAGGAAAATATCTTTTATCGTCTTTGTTCTGAGAAAATGAAAAGCTAAAGCATACAAAAAGCAGCAAAAAAATGATTTTTTTCATGAATGGTGGTTTAAAAAGCCCGGCAAATTTCCGGGCATATTATCTAAATTTATATTTAATTATTAATGTATTTTTCAAAAATTCTTGAAAAGTCTTTCTGATTGTATTTATCGAAACTGTTGGTATTCCATGCAAAAATATATTCGTTGATGGCTCTCAGTTCCTGACTTTTGGAAACGATTTCCTGCTTTCCGGAAGCTACTGTGGTGATGGCTTTCTGGATGCTGTCGTTAGAGAAATTCAGCAAAGAATGATTGTGGTGAACTTCCTGCTGAATCGCCAAAAGTGCTTTATATAAATCTTTCAACTGATCGATCTGACCTTTTGCAACGCTTATCATCATTGGAACATTCCCGATATTAAAAGAAATTTCTACATCAAGATCGATGGTTCCTGCCGTCTGTAAAGCAATATTAGAGAAAGGAAACTGGTAATATTCATATCTCTTCAAGACTCTTTTTTTGTCTAACGCACTGGCTCCGTCGATGTGGATCAAAGCTCTGTTCGTAAAGCAGTATTCGTCTCTTTTTGATTTAATTAAAAAGAAAATTTTCTCGTTATCTTCGGAAAGGATATAATCGTCTGAGTCTACTTTATCATAATCCTGAGAAGGAATGATTTTACCGATGTCTCCCAATCCTAAAGCTTCCGCAGCTAATTTTTTAAACATAGTTTATTTGTATTTATTGACTGACTAAAATAAGAAAATAACTGAGATGAAATCAAAAAAAATCATCTTAAAGAGTGTTTAAATTTGATTAAATATTGAAAAATTTCATTCATTTTTTGACGCAAAGTTTTTATTTAAAGATTTAATTACCTGAGTTCGGATAAGTCTTTTTGAACGCAAGGTAAAACAAAAAGATTCAATTATCAGGAATTCAGCTTTTAAGATATACAAAGGCGTAAAATTGATCAAAGTAATACCATTTTTGCCTTTTTTAAATAAACGAAGTGCCTTTGTTTAGCTTGCAAACTTTCAATAAGTAGAAAAATCTTTTGTTTTTCTTTGCGATAAATTAATATGATGCGATAAATCAATTATTTAAATTTATTTCTTATCCCGAACTGAGGTTAATTATTTAAGTGAGCAAAGAAGAATCAACAAGTTGGTTTGATGAAGCACTATTTTCAGGCTTCGTGAAGCAAATTTTATTTGCCTTTGCTTTCTAAGAATAATGTGTAAAGTTGAATTAAAACTTTGCGTGGTAAAATAATCGAATCATAAAATTTTAATTGTCAAATTGAAACAGGCTCTTTCAAAAAGAAAAACCACAGACTCCTTATCTGTGGTTTTGATATTTGATATTGTTAAACTTTGTCAAAGTTGAAAATCTTTGACAAAGTGAAAAATTAAATGTGAATTACTTCACCATACGCTGCCGCTGCAGCTTCCATAATGGCTTCAGAAACTGTAGGGTGCGGGTGAATAGATTTAATGATTTCATGACCTGTAGTTTCCAGTTTTCTGGCAACAACCGCTTCTGCAACCATATCTGTAACTCCTTCTCCGATCATGTGGCATCCTAACCATTCTCCGTATTTTGCATCGAAAATAACTTTGATGAAACCATCCGTATTTCCGTTTGCTGTAGCTTTTCCACTTGCAGAAAGAGGGAATTTACCTACTTTAATTTCGTATCCTTTTTCTTTCGCCTGCTTTTCTGTAAGACCTACTGAAGCTACTTCAGGGTGACAGTATGTACATCCCGGAATATTGCCATAGTCAATTTTCTCAACGTGCATTCCTTTGATTTTTTCAACACAAGTAATTCCTTCCGCTGAAGCTACGTGCGCTAAAGCCTGAGTAGGAATGATGTCTCCAATTGCATAATAGCCCGGAACAGAAGTTTCGTACCATTCGTTGACCAAAACTCTTCCTTTGTCTGTCTGGATTCCCACTTCTTCAAGACCAATGTTCTCAATGTTTGCAGCAATTCCTACAGCAGATAATAAGATATCAGCTTCAAGAACGATGTTTCCTTTTGCTGTTTTTACGGTAGCTTTTACTCCTTCTCCGCTTGTATCAACGCTTTCTACTGAAGCATTGGTCATGATCTCGATTCCTGATTTTTTCAGAGATTTTTCTAAGTGTTTAGAAATTTCTTCGTCTTCTACAGGGACGATGTTTGGCATAAATTCAACAACGGTTACTTTTGTCCCCATCGTGTTATAGAAATCGGCAAATTCTACCCCGATAGCTCCGGAACCTACAACAATCATAGATTTTGGCTGCTCAGGAAGAGACAATGCCTGTCTGTATCCGATTACTTTTTTACCGTCCTGTGGTAAGTTCGGTAATTCTCTTGAACGTGCTCCTGTTGCGATAATGATGTGTGTTCCTGTATACTCAGTTACTTTTCCTTCTTTATCTGTAACAGAAACTTTTTTACCTTTCTGTACTTTTGCAGTTCCAAGGATAACGTCGATTTTATTTTTCTTCATTAGGAATTCAATCCCTTTGCTCATTTTCGATGCAACGCCACGGCTTCTCTGAATTACGTTCGGAAACTCAAAACTTGCTTCCACTTTGTTCAACCCATAATCTTCAGCATGGTTGATATAATGAAAAACCTGAGCCGATTTCAATAAAGCTTTGGTTGGAATACATCCCCAGTTAAGGCAGATTCCTCCTAAATTTTCTTTTTCAATAATTGCTGTTTTGAAACCTAATTGTGCCGCTCTGATTGCTGTAACGTATCCACCAGGACCACTTCCGATGACAATAATATCGTAATTCATTAGTTTAAAATTTTTATGCGAATTTAAGGAAAAATATCGGATGTATGGCATTCTGTCGAAATTGACCCCTTAAAGGTTTTGTTTACTATTTTTCATCATCAGAAGCTGTAATCACTTAAGTTTAAAATAAAACTATAAAATCTGAAAATATTTTAAAATATTCATTAAAGCAGCTATTAGATTAATATTATCAACACAATTTATTAAAACTATTAAAAATGATAGTTAAAAAATAAATTACATATTAAAATTTTAATATTTTTGAAGTAATCAATTAAAACAAACATGATATGAAAAAGATTTTTTCGATTTTTGTGATGTGTGGATTTCTCGCTGACGCACAAGTGGGAATCAGTAAAAACCAACCAACCAGCACATTAGACATTAACGGATCTGTGAGTGCGAATTACAGACAGGTAACAGCAACTACCTATGCTATCGTTACAAACGATCATTACATCACCTATAATGGTACTGCCAATTCTACGTTTACGCTACCGGCAATCGGTTCCGGAGCTTCAAGTTTTACAGGAAGAATTTATAAGATAAAAAATATATCTGCTTTCAATATTACTTTACAGGCTTCAGGAGGAAATACGCTAAGAATAGACAATACTCCGGTATCTACATTTATCATTCCTACTGGAGCGTATGCAGAAGTGGTAAATAACAGCAACACTACCGGCGGAACATGGGATCTTTCTTTTATCACGCTTCCGAAGCCTAATAATGTGGAAATCTACGGAACACAGCTTTCGATACCGCCGCACGCTTCGGGAACAGCTCCGGTTGCCGACTGGACCGGACATTCTAATACAGCATATGATACTGGAACAGGAACCGATGCTTGGTGGGTCATTAGTAAATCATCTACCACATACTCTGTAGGAACAGGTTTTTCCAATGCGAGCAGAATGACTCTGGTTTACGAGTATCAGGGAACTCCTTTTAATATTACCAATATGAATCCTTCGCTTACCGCGGGAAACAATTCCAGTTTTCCGGATGTTTTCACGGCTTCTTTTGTAAGCCTTGCCAATAACGGAACTTCTGGTAAAACGAGACTTACGGTTTCTGTTGCGCGCGTGGATTTTGTAGGAAACAACGGCTCCAACAACAGTAATTGGACCGGAACATTTCTTTTAAATCTATTGCTTGCAAGAAAGGTTTATTAATAAGTCTGTTTAAACTTTTTTTTAATCGAAAAAGGCACAAAAGATGAACTAAACTTTTATGTAAAGCCGATTATTATAAATGAAAAAGCTCATAATAGCTTTTAAAAATCTTTGATTTTTATTCCTTAGGAAAATATAAAAAAGAGGCTATCTGTCTTAGATAGCCTCTTTTATCGTATTCGGAAATTACATTTTTCTCAGTAATCTCTTCTGACTCTTATATTTTTCGTTCAAAGCTCTTAATTGATCCTGCTTCATTCTTTTGGTAGCAAGCGGATGATTTAAAATTGCTTTTTTCTCTGCGTTGTATCTTCTGTCCAGTTCTTTCGACTTGATGCTGATCAGTTCACTTTTTGAAGGATGAGGAGGTGCCGGCGGACGTTTTTGTCCGTAAACATTCATTGATAATCCTACTAATAAAACGGCTGATATAAATAAATTTTTCATAACATTTTACTTTTTTGAATGAATTCGTGATGAATTCATTCGCGTTCGGAGGAAATATTACATATATCATACCATAATTTTTTACGCAAAACTATTTAACTTCAATATTCTGTTTCAAAGGCAGATTTTTGGAAGAATTTCCCACCAAAATTCTGTACGTTCCTTTTTCGACAATCCAGTTCATTTTTTCATCTAAAAACTTTAATTCTTTCGCCGGAACTGTAATTAAAATCTGTTTGGATTCTCCGGGTTTCAGATATACTTTCTGAAATCCTTTCAGTTCGATAACCGGTCTTGAAACCGAAGCCAGCAGATCTTTTACGTAGAGCTGAACCACTTCGCTTCCTGCTTTTGAACCTGTATTTTTCACAGTAACTTTTGCCACAATCGTATCATTTTCAGAATATGTTGTTTTATTTAACTGTAAATCTGAGATTTCAAAAGTGGTATAGCTTAATCCGAAACCGAAAGGATATAAAGGTTCGCCGCTCAGATCATAATAATCGTTTCCACGTCCTGTAGGATGATGATTGTAGGTTAAAGGCAGCTGTCCTTCCTCAACAGGGAATGTTATCGGCAGTTTTCCTGAAGGATTTTCTTCTCCGAAAAGTACTTTTGCCACTGCATTTCCGCCTTCTTCTCCGGGATACCAGACATCCAGAATCGCTCCGACTTTATCTTTCCAACCCGTTGTTTTTATGGCAGAACCACCTACCAAAACAACCGTTGTCGGTTTATTTAATTTTGATAATTCATGGATGAATTTTTCCTGATTTCCGGGAAGACTTAACGAAGAACGATCCTGAAATTCTCCTTCATGAATTCCGGCGGTAACAATGATGTAATCTGCATTCTGCGCCTGCTTCAAAGCATCATTAAAATCTTTTTGATAGTCATATAAGCCATAGTTCCAGATCAGTTCAATGTTGGCTTCGCCCCTGTTTTCGTGAAATTCAACCACAATATCATATTTCTGCCCTTTAGTAAAGTCTACCTCAACGGTTTTGGTGGAATAACTGAGTTTTTCCCAATGGTCAATTAACAATGAACCGTTTAAAAACAATCTGAAACCATCATTTCCTCTTAAACCTAACTGATATTTTCCCGATTTTGGAGCTTCCAGTTTTCCTTTCCAGCGAACACTGTAGTTGTCTGGCTGCAATTTTTCAGGATTGGGCGAATACAAAGTCCACTTGAAATTGAGTTGTTCGTCCTGTTTTTCAAAAGCGGGATTTCCTTTTAATTCAGAATTTGAAAAATAACTTCCCTTTAACCCTTTTTGATTTTCAGAAGACAAAACTTCAGCAGGAACAGTCAGAAAATCCTTTATATTCCAGTCGATTCCCTTTGAATAAGTGATTTTGATATTTTTATTTTTGGTGAATTTTTTAATGCCATCCAAAATATTGACTTTTTTATTTCCCGGTCCTGAATAACCGCCTAATCTTGCATCTGCAGCATCTGTTCCGACAACTAAAATCTTTTTATATTTTTCTGAAATCGGAAGTGTATGATTATTATTCTGAATCAAAACAAAAGATTCTGCCGCAGCTTTTTCCGCCAATGGTTTGTGATTGATTTTCTTTAATTCTTCTATATCTTTGTTGGAAACGTAAGGATTTTCAAACAAACCGAGTTCAAATTTTGCTCTTAAAACTCTCGCGACTGCATCATCAATTCTTTCCTGAGAAATTCTTCCACCCAAAAACGGAGGAATAAAAAGTTTATAATGTTGATATTCCGTCTGGAAAATCACGTCAAGTCCTGCATTGATCGCCTGTGCAGAAGCATCATCGTAATCTTTTGCCGTAAAATGTAACACATTGGCTCCTCCGACTGCACTTGCATCGCTGATGACAAATCCTTTGAAATTCCAGTCTTTTTTTAATTTTTCTGTTAACAGCCAATAATTTGCCGTTGAAGGTCTTCCGTCCAGTAAATTATAAGAAGTCATTACCGAACGGCTTTTTCCCTGTTGAAATGCTTTCTGAAAAGGAATCAAATGGGTTTCTTCCAGATATCTTCTGCTCCAGTGAATCGGATATGAATCTCTTCCGCCTTCTCCAACATTGGCTAAAAAGTGTTTCGGAGTGGTAATAATTCCCTGATTTTCAAAAGAACTGACGAAACTCACCGCCATTACAGAAGTCAGAAACGGATCTTCACCGTATGTTTCCTCTGTCCTTCCCCATCGAACATCGCTTGCTAAATTGACAACCGGGGTTAAAATCTGACGAATTCCTCTCAGTCCGGATTCTTTTGCAATGGCCGTTGAAACTTCTTTCATCAATTCAGGATTGAAAGTTGCCGACAAACCGATTGCCTGTGGAAAAGCTGTTGCTCCTTCACGCATTAATCCGTGCAAAGCCTCATCAAAAGGGATAATCGGGATTCCCAATCTCGATTCTTCCACAAAATATTTTTGAATGGCATTGATTTTTTTCGCAAGTCTTTCTGCATCTTCATTGGCGTTGTATTTCAGCATTTGTCCTGCAACTCCACCTCCCTGATTTCCTGCGCTTACCTGCAAACCGAAAATTCCGTGGGAATACTGATCTTTCGGAACGTTATCCAGATCTCCGGGAATCATAAAGCACTGCCAGAATTTTTCTTCGGGTGTCATGCGTTTCAATAGATCCTGAACTCTGGCTTCAACAGGTTGTTTCGGGTCTTTGTATAACGGTTTTTGAGCTGTAATAAATGTTGTGCTCAATAATGAGATTGCTATGATTTTAAAACGAAATTTAAAGAACATACATAATTTGATTTAATTATTGTTCTTTTGTCTTAAAACAAAAGAACCAAAAATTCAAGACTTGGAACTCTCCGCTAAAAATTAAAATTTAATCCTAAAATTCCCAAAACTTGCGCGAATTTGGTATTAGTTCTTCGGTTCAATATCTGTGTCGCGCTTTAAACAATGGGAATTTCTTAACGGATTAAGTTTTAATTTTCTTAACGCTTCGATTTCCTAGGTCGTTTTTGATATAAAAATAGTCACAATTTGAACTACTGAGTAATCTGGATTACGGTTGAATATTTTAATTGATTTCTTTCTTTGGGTAAATTGATTTCAATTGAATTTCCAGATTGTTTCCACTGAATTTTATTGGATAAACCTAAAATTTTCAATGATTTTAGTTTAAAATTTTCCGGAATAATGAAATTTAACGTAGAAGGAGCCAGATAATTTACTTTTTCATCCAGATGAAAAATATTCACTGTTTTTCCGTCTTTGCTTTTCGTGTAGTAAAAATTTCCGTAATGATAAGGTGCAATGCTTCTTGTTGCAAAAACAGCCGACTGGTTTTTATCCATCCAACTTGAAATTTCTTTCAGTCTTTCGTAAACAATGGGATCGTAGTCTCCATTTGGTCCGGGAGCAATATTCATGAGGTAATTTCCGCCTCTTGAGATGATTTTAATTAACGTTTCGATGATTTTCTGAGAGGATTTGTAATTATCGTTAGGAACATAAGAAAACGAATCTCCCATCGTGATGCAGCTTTCCCAGGGAATGGAAAGTGGCTTTTCCGGAACCGCCTGTTCCGGTGTTACGTAATTTTCCCATTTTCCGGGAACGGTACGGTCTACGACAATGATTCCGGGTTGGTTTTTACGCGCCATTGTTCCGATCTTATCCATATCGATGTCCTGTTCAACTTTAATGGTTCTTTGCCATTCTACATTGGGATCGATAGTATTAAAGGGACGAACCCAGCCTCCGTCTAACCAAAGAATGTCAATTTTGCCGTAATTGGAGGTGATTTCGTTGAGCTGGTTAAAGGTAAAGTTTTTAAAACTATTCCATTTTTCAGGATATTTTTTAGGATCGTAGTTTACATTTCGGTCTTTTGGCGGAAAATACGACCACCAGTAATCGTCGGAATGCCAATCGGGTTTTGAAAAGTAAGCTCCGATTTTAAACCCGCTATTTCGGAATGTATTGAAAATTTCTTTTGTTACGTCTGCTTTCGGATTTTTGGAAAAAGGTGTTTTGGAAGAAGTAATTTTGTAATCAGACTGTTGGGTATTAAACATGGCAAAACCGTCGTGGTGTTTTGTTGTAAAAACCACATATTTCATTCCTGCTTTTTTCGCAGCTTCTGCCCATTTCTGTGGATTGAACTGAACCGGATTGAAAGTGGTCTGAAGATTTTCATAGTTTTTTACGTATTCGTAGTATGATTTTCCGTGTTCGGGTTTTCTTTGTGTCCATGATTCGTCTTCGGGACAGAGGCTCCAGCTTTCGACAATTCCCCATTGGCTGTAGGTTCCCCAATGCATGAAGAGCCCAAATTTTAAATCCTGCCAGTTTTCCAGATTTTGAACAACAAGCGGATCGGTAGGTTTCTGATAACCTTCAGAAACATTGTGAGCCTGAGAAAAAAAAGCGGATGACGTAAGAAGTGATGAAAGGATTATGGTTTTTGCTTTTTGTCTGATGAACATTGACGTTTAGTTTTTGCTAATTTAATATTTCACCGGAAATTTTTAACTACAAAAGGTACAAAAGTTTTTCCTGGCACATAAGTCACATAAGTTTAGTTTAATTATATATTTAGAAGATCACATAAGAAGAAAATCAAAGATTTTCTGTTGCATGGGTTTCTAATTCCGTTTATTTTTAAACCAAATTGTTAAATGCAGATTCAATATTTGCATAAGTAAATTCAAAGCCGCTTTTGATTAATTTTTCAGGGTAGACATTCCGGCTTTTTAATAGTAATTCGGTTTCGGTATTTAAAAATATAGATGCAATTTCAAGTTGCCAAACCTGAGCATTGAATCCAAATGGAATTTTCATTTCTTTTCTTAATTTTTTCATGAATTCTTCGTTGGATAAAGGATTTGGAGCTGTAATATTGATAGTTCCTGAAATATTTTCATGTTCAATAATGAACGCTACTGCTCTGCAAAAATCATCAATGTGAATCCAACTTACGTTTTGGTTTCCTCTTCCCTGTTTTCCGCCCAATCCGAATCTGGTGAGCATTTTTAACTTTGGAAAAGCTCCGCCGTTATTTCCTAAAACGATGGAAGTCCGTAACGCAACTTTTCGTAGATTTTCTGTTTCTGATTTTAAAAATTCACTTTCCCAACTTTTACAGATGTTCATGGAAAAATCGTCGCCGATGATTCCGTTTTCTTCTGTGTTCAAATGTTTTTCTGAATGAACGTAAATGGTTGCGGAACTTGAATTGAGCCAGATTTTGGGTTTATGGATACATTCATCAACAGCCTGCTGTAAAATTTTCGTACTGTTGATTCTTGAAGAATATATTTCCTGTTTGTTTTTTTCGGTATATCTGCAATCGACGGATTTGCCAGCAAGATTGATCAGAACGTCAGAATTTTCAAGTATTTTTTTCCATTCGTCCAAAGTTTTGGCATCCCAATACAATTCATTTTTCTGTTTTGGGTTTCGGGTTAAAATGTAGACATCATTTCCTTTTTCAGTAAAATATTTTTCGAGATTTTTTCCGAGAAAGCCAGTTCCGGCGGCGATTATTATTTTCATCTGAATTCTATTGTGTGTATTTATTTTTTTATAATTTCTCCGTCCTTCATCTCAATAATACGGTCGCTTTTGCGGGCAAAATCATCATCATGAGTAACTGCAATAATCGTCTGACCGTAGGTTTTGGTAAGCTCCTGAAAAATATCAAAAACAATGTCTGTATTCTTGCTGTCGAGGTTTCCTGTCGGTTCGTCTCCCATGATAATCAACGGATCATTGATGAGTGCTCTGGCGATTGCAACACGTTGCTGCTGTCCTCCTGAAAGTTTGCTTGCCGGCTTCAGAGCCTGATCTTTCAGCCCCAGCATTTCCAGTTTTTCATAAGCTTTATGTTCAATTTCTTTTTCGTTTAATCTTCCAAGTTTTAATGCAGGAATCATTACATTTTTCAGGCAAGAAAATTCAGGGAGTAAATAATGAAACTGAAAAACAAATCCTATTTTTTCGTTCCGCAGTTCTGCAAGCTTATCTTTGTTGAGACCTATTGTAAGCTGATTATCAATATAAAGATTCCCTTTATAATCTGTATCCATCGTAGAAAGGATGTACAACAGGGTAGATTTTCCGCTTCCGGATTTCCCGATCATGGAAAGGAATTCCCCTTTTTGTACTTCAAATTCTATGTTTTTGAGTACCTGAAATTCAACAGGATCGTGAAAAAATTTATTTACTTTTTCTGTTTTTAAAATTGTGGTCATCATTTATTTTCTAAATATTTCTACCGGATCTATACCTGCTGCTTTTTTAGCAGGAATATATCCCGCAAAAAAAGTAATTCCCAAGCCGATTACAATTCCCTGAATGTATTTTGTGGGTTCATAGTCTATGGGAAAATAACCGATATCGCCGCCAAGATACACTCTTTTTAAAATGGTAATGAGAATAGTAGCTAAAATAATTCCTCCTATTACTCCCATGATTCCTATAGAAATTGCCTGCATCACAAAAATGCGGATCACATCTTTACCTTTGAAACCAATCGCTTTTAAGATCGCAATGTCATTAATTTTCTGTGATACCGTCATGTTCAGAATATTGTAAATTCCAAAACCTGCAACCAACAGAATGGTAAGTGAAACGAATGAGATAATCAATTTCCGCATTTTATTAGCTGCCATCAAAGTTTCATTGGCTTCTTTCCAGCCTTCGGCTTTATAACCTGTAATCTGCGTCAGTTTTTTTGCCATATCTCCTGCAGTCTCCGGATCGGTAACATTTACATTAATATCGGTTATGTAGGAATTTCCTTCTTTTAATAACTGCTGTGAGGAAGCCAGATTAATGTATGATTTTGTTTTGTCTACCGCAGAATTGTTGGTTTTGAAAATCCCGATGAGTTTAAAGGTTCGGTTAACGCCTCTTGAAGATGTTAAATTGATATTATCGCCTACTTCAACATTCATTTTTTCTGCAATTCCGCTTCCGATAATAATTCCGTTGGGATTTGATTTTAAGAGATCATATTTTCCTTCTACCATAAACGATTTTATATCGTACATAAGGTTGGCTTCATCGGGATTTATCCCCGCTGCAATACCCGAAATCTGAGATTTTCCGTTATTGTAAAAAACACTCGCATTTACCTGTGGAGCAGCAACGGTTACTTCTTTCTGCTTTAGAATGGTTGCTAAGATTAATTTCGGGTTGATGATCGTGTTGTTATCGGGAACTACTTTCGGATTGATAATGATGAAGTTTCCTGCCTTGTTTTCGGGTAAAACCCTGCTTATCTCATCATCTTTGTATACTCTGATGTGGGACGTGTTTCGGAAAACGGAGGCGTTGGAAGTCCTGTCGAAACCTACCAGAAGACAGTTCATGAAAATATAGACAGACATTCCCAGCAACACTCCCAAAACGGCAACCGCAGTAAGCTTTTTATTGGAAAAGATATAGGTTTTTGAAATAAGGGAATTGATGTTCATACTTATGGTTTTAGAGGAAGTAAAACATCATCTTTCGTAATTCCTGAAAGTACTTCTACATAATCTGTGGAAACAATCCCCGATTTTATGATTACCGGCTGTTCTTTTCCTTTCACGTTCACTTTATTTCCATATCCCATCAGTTCTCTTGGGATGAGTAATGCATTTTTCTTTTCTCCCACCAAAATATTGGCTTCAAGCTGTGTTCCGAATAAAGATGCATTCAATGTATTATCAAAAGTAACTTTGCAGATAAACGACTGGGTCTGTTCGTTAAAAGCGGATAGAATCTCGGATATTTTTCCGTTGTACACTTTATTTTTGTCTGTATTTAGTTTTACGTAAACAGTCTGCCCGACTTTGATTTTCCCGATGTTATTTTCGTCTACATTGAGTACGGCTTCCACCTTCTGATCATCGGCAATCGTAGCAATTATATCTCCTTTCCGCACATAATCTCCTTTCGACTTCAGCTTTTTAATTACTGTTCCGCTCACAGTTGCCGTGATGTGATTAAAACCCCGGACGATTCTGCTGTTTTCCGCCTGTCCTTTTGATGCAATTTTCTGAATTTCTGCCTGCTGCAGGATCTGTAATTTCTGTTTTTTCAGCGCATTTAAGCTGGATAAGGAATTTTTTGCAGTAAGCTGCATGTTTTCATATTCTACCTTTGCCACGCTTTGGCTTTTGTAGAGTCTTTCGTAACGTTCTGCCTGAATTTTATCCTGAGTATATTTGTTTTCGGCAAACTGAATATTCTGTTCTAACTGCTGAATCTGAGGTGAATTTGGGGTAAGATTTTCATTGGAAATTGCCAGTTGTTCATTGGCGATTTCGGCATTCACTTCGCTTGATCTGTTATCAATATCAGCTATATTTTTTCCTTTTGAAATTTTATCTCCTACTTCAAAATCTGCATTCAACAATATTCCATCGGATTGCGCGGTAAGATTGTAAGCGTTTTCCCATTCTAAATCTCCCGATGCAAAGACAAGCGCTTTTATATCCTTAACAACGGGTTTTACTTCTTCCTTTTTTGTGCAGGAAAATAAAAAAAGTATAAAAAAAAGAGCTAAAACTGATGTTTTCAGCCTGTATTTCTGATGAGATAATTCTGAATAATTTCTTTCCGTATTCATTGGGGTTGTCTTTTTGTGAACTTTAAAATCTATTGCTGATTTCTATTTTTGCTTTGGCAAAACCAATATTTGCCAGTGAATAAACTACATTAAGCCGGCTTGTTAACATATCATTTTGTGAAATGAGTAATTTATCCAAAGGCAGGATATTTTCTTTAAACTGATTGAAGTTTTTTTCATAGGTGTCTTTCTTCAGAGTGTAAATTTTTCTGAAATTTTCGTTTTGCAGAAGGGCTTTTTCATATTCCAGAATCATCTGCTTATTTTTGTTTTCGTTTTCTTTTTTGCTGAATTCCTGATTGTTTTTCGCAATTTCCAGTTGAATTTTCTTGGATTTCAGGTTAGAATACTTGGTAACGGTCGTAGGCAAATCGTAGGATAATTTTAACCCGATGTAATTAAAATTGATCCAGTCGGAATTCTTAGAGAAAGCAAAATCATTGCTCAGATTCTGCCAGTTGAAAGATGAAATAAAACTAAGGACGGGATAATTCTGAAATTTTAATCCTTTATATTCCTGTTCGGATAATTCATATTGTAGTTTTGCATTTTCTGCCAAAAGACTGTTTTGTGTGGTTAGGGGCGCATTGCTGTTTTCGTAAGTCCACAAATCTTCAGAAATTGTCGCTTTTACGTTATTTTCGAGAAATAAATTGAAAGTCTGAACCTGAATTTCTGTATTCAGCTCTATTTGCTGAAGCTTGTCCTGCAAGGAAATTAAATTGGTTTCGGCTTCATTTACCTCCTGTTTTCTTGCAATTCCTTCTGTGAATTTGTTCTGAATGATTCTGAGAATATCTTTGGCAATAACAATATTTTCTTCGAGTATTTTTTTCTGCTCATTAAAGGAAAGAATGTTAAAATATACCATATTGATCTGGTCATATATATTCTGTTCGTTAATTTTGTTCTGATTTTCTATTAGAAGCTGATTGGTTTTTGCCGATTTAATCTGGGCGTAATTTGCTAAATTAATGATATCAAATTGTGGCTGTACACTGAATGTGGATGCATATTGCTGACCAATCGTTACTTCTTTAAAAGTTCCCTGCGGCTGCCCGAAAATCTGTCCCGGTAAAAAGCTGACCTGCTGGGTAATATTATCCAGTACCTGTGCAGATGCCGGAATTTTGGGATTCAGCAGATTTAATTTTGCGGTTTTTCTTGCTAAGTCTGCTAATCTGGTCTGCCATTCGGCATTTTTAAACTGATGATTTGTGACTTTAACATATTCCAGAACTTCTTTAAAAGAGGTGAATTCTCTTTTTTCCTGTCCATTTATAACGCTGAAAAAAATCAGGAAGACAAAGGATGTATATAAAAACTGACACCTTTTCATAAGTTATTTTATAAGAAGCAGATTACAGTTTTCGATACCATCCACCCAATGTTTTACATCTGGTTTTATTTCTGTAAAATCACCAGAAAACAGGGATATTTTGGTGTTGTTTTCATCTTCATAAACTGCTTCTCCGGATATACACAGAAGCATTGCAGGAACTTTTGTGATATGTTCTTTCAGCCTGTTGTTCTTCAGGATCTGCAAGGAAATAACTTTACCTTCGGAAGCAGAAAAGATTGTTTTAGCCTGTACTCCGGAACTGTCTTCATGTAATTTTTTCAGGTTCATTGTATTTTTTTTTAGTTTAGTTTTTAATAAGTGTTAAAAGGCCTTTCATGGTTTTCATTCCTTTTTCGGTAATATCAAAACTGAAATCTGCCATTTTCCATTTCAGCATTTGTAATCTGAAGGTTCCCATCATGATATGAA
>NZ_JBBCQL010000044.1:0-25609 GCF_037149975.1 Chryseobacterium sp. VD8
GTTTACCACAACAATAAGCGTTAAAATGGTGTACAACAGGAAAAAATAAATAGTATATTTTCGCTGCTTTTTTATGGGCAATTCGCGCCAACAGTCATCAAGATCATTGATACGATTTTCGATTTTTGTTCTTAGATTCATAATGATAGATTTAACGTTCTACAACTTCCAGATCCCTGTTCTCCAACACGGCGAATTTCTCGATGTTGAAGCCCTGTGGGTTATTATCTGACCGAACGGAGTTTAGCAGATTACAGGAAGTGACCAGATTACGCTTGGTCACGTTGCTTGAACGGATGATAAATTGAGTGGAATAAGTTTTTACTGAATAAGGGTAAGAATCGAAGTTGCAGATTACACTGTCAACTTCGACCCTTTGCTGTACATTTCCACTGATGATACGATTATAATATCCCTTTTCCGCAAGGTCATTGTAATAGTCAAATACGCTCTTGTCGGCAAGATTAAAAGCACGCTTCATGTTGCTCTCAATAGCATTTTTGTCCGGGGCCAGGGTAAAAAACAGTTCGTGAAAACGTCTTACATGCTCTCTTGCCTCAACAGGGCGGTTGATGCTGGCATCCTGTGCAAGCGCCAGCATCAATGATTTGCCCTGATCCAAGACATAGATTTTTTCCCGTTGCTTTTCCGCGAAACTGTATGACTTCCAGATTGCGTATCCAACGATACCAGTGCATAACAAGGCAAAAATTATCGCATAAAGCCTGATCTGGCGGAAGCTATTTTCTATATTCCGGAGGGTTTTAAATTCCATGTTTTTAATTTTTTAGGTATGTTATTTTTTAAGTAATCTCCCACCAATATTTCCGGCAACAGCCCCCGCACCACCACTAGCAACACTTGCAGCCTGCTGAATATTTCGGGTGAAATTTGTAGCACCAGAAGCTTGAATGATCCAGCCTGTTACCGTAGGAACCGTAAAATATCCTACTATCCCGATGATCATAAAAATGATGTATACGGTGTTGGTTGTATCTGGAATAAAGGAAGGATCGGATAAATTCTCGATATCGCGCTCCAAAATCAGAGACTGTATTCTGGCAAGGATGGAGCTGAACAGGTCAGCAACAGGTAGCCATAAATACACGCTGACATATCTCGTAAACCACTGATTTAATGTGGACTGAAATCCATCCCAGACACTTATGGCAAATGCGATTGGTCCTAGAATTGAAAGGACTATCAGAAAAAATGTTCTTATGGTATCGATCACCAAAGCCGCTGCATTGAATAATATTTCCAGAAACTCCCTAAAAGAATCTTTAATACTCTGTCCAAATTGGAACATTCCCCGCTCAAAATACATAGCGCTCATGGTAGCAAGGTCCCCAGGCGACCAGCCAAGTTCTTCCAGTTTTTTGTCAAATGCTTCGTCAGAAACCAAATATGCTTTTTCAGGATTTCGGATCATTGCCTCATATTCCAGTTTGTCTTTCTTTTCCTGTAAAGCATTTAGGTCAAGAACCTGATTTTCGAGCATGGCATGGGTGCCTTTTACAACCGGGCTTAAAACAGCATTGATAGATCCCAGCACAATTGTTGGAAAGAACATGATACAAATGCCCAAAGCGAAGGGTCTGAGTAAAGGAAAAACGTCGATAGGTTCAGCACGGCTTAATGCTTGCCATACCTTTATAGCCACATAGAAAAGCGCTCCTAAACCGGCTACACCTTTAGCCACTCCCGCCATATCAGCTGAAAGTGGGATCATCTCGTCGTATAACGACCTTAAGATTTCATGTAAGTTCTCGTATTCCATGATTTACCAATATTTTTGATCAGGATTTCCATAGAGTTCAAGAACTCGTTGGGTATTGTTTTTCTTCTTGGCACGAATGATACTCACGGAAATATTTTTGTTGGTAAAGTATTTTACAAGGGCATGGTATTCCCTTACTTCCTTGTATACTTTATCAATAACTTCCA
Source organism: Chryseobacterium sp. VD8 (assembly GCF_037149975.1). NCBI lineage: Bacteria > Pseudomonadati > Bacteroidota > Flavobacteriia > Flavobacteriales > Weeksellaceae > Chryseobacterium > Chryseobacterium sp. VD8. The sequence goes on from NZ_JBBCQL010000044.1 coordinate 1,948, forward strand.
TTCTTTCCTTGTCATTAAGAGATAGGCCGTTGGCAGTGATAATCTGCTTTAATTCTTTTAAAAGCTCAGTACTCTCATTAAGCAAGGCAGAATAGCCGTTTGCAATGGCTGCCAGTTCATTCGGTTTGAAATTGGGGTCATTCATCATTTTACCAAAATTGGTAACGTACATTTCAGATACATCGCCAACGAGTAAAACTGTTTGCTGAACTTTGCGCGCGTCTTTTACTAGATTATTTACAGCCTTGAGCTTATCGTAGTATTCTTTTCCTTGCTCATAGACTCGCTTGACTTCGTTGAAATTCTTGATTACATTTGAAACTGTCGAGGATGTCTGGACAATCTCGTTTGCACTGTTGACAATACCCGATGCAAGATTTGTCGGATCGGTTACTACCCACTGCGCCTTTGCTAATGGTGTGAAGGCGAATGTAAATGCCATCATCACCATGAAAATGATCTTTTTCATTGTTTTAAAATTTTAGAGATTAATTATTATTTTGATTTGCGGTATTTTTGAGAACAATGCGTTTTATGGCATGCTCAACATTCCCGCCGAGTTCCTCAGCCAGTTGCATGACCTCCAGTTTTTCGGTTTCTTCCGTGGTATAGGCATAATATTCGGCCATTGAAACCTCCGTTGCGTAGACTGCAGAGTGAGTGCCCCCAAGCCCGATCCATACTTCCTTATATTTTCTGGAAGGATCATTGTTCATATTGATCGAAAGTATCTGGGATTTCTCTTTTTCGGTAAGACCTAGCATCGCTTGGATGTCATCGAACTTATTCATATATTTACGCTGATCAAGGAGAATTTTGCAATCAGAGTTGTTGATGATAGTCTCTTTGACCACGGGTGAATGAATGATGTCATCTACCTCTTGGGTCACGACGATTGCTTCTCCGAAGAATTTTCTGACCGTTTTAAAGAGGTATTTTATGTATTCCGCGAAACCTTCTTTTGCTATCGCTTTCCAAGCCTCTTCAATCAGAATTAGCTTCCGGATACCCTTTAACCGCCTCATCTTATTGATAAAAGTTTCCATTATAATAATGGTCACAATGGGGAAAAGAATTTTATGATCCTTGATAGCGTCGATTTCGAAAACAATAAACCGTTTATTCAGTAGATCCAGCTCCTTTTCGGAATTTAGTAAATAGTCATATTCTCCACCTTTATAGTAAGGCTCTAGCACATTTAGAAAATTGGCAAGGTCAAAGTCTTTTTCCCGGACTTCCTTGGCTTGGAGAACTTGCTTGTATTCGTTCTTGACATATTCGTAAAATCCATTGAAGGACGGTTTAACATCGCTGTTTTTAATATGTTCGATGTACCCGCTTACCGCATTCGATAAAGCAACTTCTTCTGAACGTTTTGGTGGTTCATCATCTCGCTTCCATAGTGTTAGGATAAGCGTCTTAATACTTTCCCTTTTTTCAATATCAAAAACGTTGTCGTCTGTATAGAATGGGTTAAAGGATATTGGATTATCTTCGGTGTAAGTGAAATATACCCCGTCTTGCCCTTTGGTCTTACCCTTTATCATTTCACATAACCCCTGATATGAATTCCCGGTATCGATCAATAAAACATGCGATCCCTGTTCCCAGTATTGGCGAACCATGTGGTTAGTGAAAAAAGACTTGCCCGAACCGGAAGGACCAAGAATGAATTTATTTCTGTTTGTGATGATACCTTTTTTCATCGGGAAATCAGATATATCCAGATGAACTGGTTTTCCCGTGAGCCGATCTGCCATTTTTATCCCGAAATGAGAGGGGGAATCATGGTAATTTGTTTCCTCGGTAAAAAAACAGAGCGCTGGTTCAATAAACGTATAGAAGCTTTCCTCACTTGGAAAGTCGCCTGCATTGCCGGGCATTGCTGCCCAAAACAGCGTAGCGACATCAACAGTGTTATGTCTTGGCTTGCATTCCATTAGGGCCAGTGCACTGCCGGTATCATTTTTTATACGTTTCAACTCTGCAGGATCATCTGACCAGGCTATCACATTGAAATGTGCCCTTATCGAAGAAAGACCAAAAGAATGCGCTTCATTGAGATATTTTTCGATCCATTCCCGATTTATCTGATTGCTTCGGCTATACTTTGCCAACGAATGCATGTTCCGTGCGGATTTCTCAAATTTTCTGAGGTTATCGTCAGAATTATCCAAAAAGATGTATTGGTTGTAGATATGATTACAGTTAAGCAACAAACCAACAGGTGAAGCAAATGACAGTAAACAGTCACTACGGTCCGTTGATAGTTTCTCGTACCTGCTATCTATTGAAACAGTACCAGGAAGATCATCGGTGTCCGATAAGGTATGTACACAGAGCCTTTTATTACCAACGCGCACTTCTTCGTTTCCAAGAGATATGTCCTGTAAAGGTTCATCTTTGGCTCTTGAAAGGGTTAAGTATTGGTCAAGGAGGCCAGGAACATTGTCAGTTCCGGTAATTTCCTCACTCGTAAGCCTTTCAAGAGATATAAATCCACTGTCATTTAAAATCCGTTCAAACTGTGCCACGGCCTCCATGAACCTATGGATGTTTTCTTTGTCACGTATTTCTTTGGGTATCAAGACACCTTTGCAAAGCGAGGAGAAATTAGATTGCATCCGCATTCTTTCCTTACTGGTCTTGGTCAGAAATAGATAACAGTAATGGTTTAAGAATGGTCGCTCATTGAAATGCTGTTGATAGGATTTCCCTAAAAAGCTTATATCTTCTTTGGAAAGATCCGGTTCATAACTCTCTTTAATGAACCAATCCTGTTTTAGCACGATTGAATGATCGGGCAAGGTTTTTATCGCTTTATGCCAGGCAGAGTGCATTGCATCATACTCAGCAGATGATACCGTAAATACTTCCGGAAGGATAACTTTGAAACATACAGTGATGTCCGCTTCTTTCGATATAATACAGTTCTCTTCAACTGCAAGTAGCGGAAACCTTGATTCAAGTGTCCTTGTCTTTGCCATATTTCTCATTATTTGATTGATTTGAAATTCAACTTGGATTTTAGTAAGCGATAAATCCGCTTTTGGCTGATAATGAACCTAGGATGTCGCTTTTTTGAAGCTATTTTCATAAGTCCATGTTCACCATACTTCCCATTAAGTGAGAAAGTCTGCCAGATGAGAACCGATGATCCCGTAGTTCCCAGTACAAGGCATACATAGGAGTTTAGACCAATCATGTACATGATCATGACCAGGATCAATACACCCAGAAGACCTGCCGCAAAAATGAAAAGGTACTGGGCCTTAAGCCCTTTAAATTCAACCGAACGGCCCACACCTTTATTGATATTAAATGTTTTCATCGGTATGGTCTAAAAGTTTATAGTTCCCTGAATTGCGTTCAGGTCGTAATTCGCCGTCAAGACCTCAATCTTCTTTTTATGCGGTTTTCCATGTGCATTATCCACCATTACACTGGACTGCATCTGTAAAGTGTACCAGCCCTCGTTTTTTATGTATTGCTTTAACTCAGGGCTCGGATAACTGCTCAGCAGAAATTTCCCACTGATCTGGGACAGGCACCGTAGGAGTGAGGAATAATCTTCTCTCGTATAGCCGTCATAATGGCCACAGTCAGAATTGTAATATGGTGGATCACAGTAATGAAATGCAGAAATGTGATCGCGTGAATTAATGATGCGGAGAGCATCGGTATTCTCGATCTGAACATTCTGTAACCTGATCGCATATTCCTCTGAAAATGAGTTGCGCTTATTGCTGATCTTTCTGGCGCTCGTAGAACTGGTTTTGTCGTAGCCCCAGGTGTCCCCGATAATTGAACTAAAGGATTGGTTACAGAGAACCCATACTGCCCAGGCACGCTTTAACCTGTCAAATAAGTGAGGGTTGTTGTAAATCACTAGGGCGTCGTTGTGTAAGGATCTACTGTGGAGACTTATTCTGATCAGCTTTTCCAATTCTACGAACTGGTTTTGGACCATTTCGTAGAAATTGATCAATTCCCTATTGTAGTCGTTGATAACTTCAACCTCGGTAATAGGTTTTGACCAAAATATAGCCCCGCCACCGACAAAAGGCTCAACGTATGTTTTATGTGGCGGGATAAGAGGAATTATAACCTTTGCGAGTTTTTGTTTACCCCCATAATATGTTAATGGAGTAACTATTTTTTTTGCTGTCGTCATAGCTGTTGATTTGAAGGTTTGAATTGAAGGCTACAGGAAGAATGATCGTAAGATCGTAGCCGCGACAATTAAAAAAATACATGCTCCAAACCAACTGGCAGCAGTCTTACTGGTATCGGGGTCACCAGAGCTAAATTTGTTGTAAACCTTGACACCTCCAATCAGCCCGACTACTGCGCCGATAGCATAAACCAATTTTGTTGCAGGATCAAAATAAGAAGTAACCATTTGAGTTGCTTCCTGAATACCGCCCTGACCGTTTCCCTGGGCAAATGCGCCAAAAGTTGACATCATTAACAATGCTGTCATCAAAATTCTTTTTCTTTGTTTTTCCATGTTTTAATCGAATTTTTTGTTATTCTTTTCCTGCACCCTGCAGGCTTACATGGCAAATGTGAGATAGAATTGAAAGCACTCTTTTAAATTGGAAATCCGTGGAATTATTTGGCTTTCTAAGGTTGTCAGGGGGTACTTTTGCGACCTAAATAATGAGTATTTATAACCCTAGAATACAGGTCAGCGGATGGGACGATTTTATCTTTCTGGGGAACAAAAAAAAGTGCTAGATTCTAAGAACTAGCACTTTTAATCTTATAGTTTGAAATGGTTAGAATTTCCGCCCTTTACTTTTCTTTGACTGATTATTGGCCTTTTGATTGTCCTGACTTTTTTGTTGTTTTTCCTTATTTTCTTTGATGACATCAACAATAAAAGTTTTTTCCCAGAGAATTTTCTTGGCTTCAAAATGGCTCTGTACGCCAAGCCATTTTAAATCACTTTTCAGATCCCACCCACCTTCACGGTTCCATCCAATCGGATCAAGTTTTGTTTGAAATGGAAATTCAATGGCGATCAGATCTTTTGGAATGCTGGAAATATTTGCGTAGTCCAATTCGCGAAATTCATGTTTTATGGGATCGTACGGAATGAGATAAGCATCTTTCTCTTCCGAATAATAGTGGTCAATATCATCAAAATTTATCCCTTTAGATGCGAAATCAGTTGCCGAACGGAGCATATTCATCCTGATGTCAACAGTAAAGGTATGGCCTTCAATATCGATAGTTGGAAGTTTGCCCTGCATCCGGCTGTGAAAAGCCTGTTGATCAACCATAAAATGAAAGTCATCATGCGATTCCACTTCCATGATGGAGACGTTGTATTTTTTTGCCATGCCTGAAGGATCAAGTACAACAAATTCAGGTAAGTGAATATCCTTGTCATTATATTCGATCAGATATCCATCACCACTGTCCTGCATTTCTTTTAACGGAATTACATTATTTGGATCGGACTTGTCACGGAACTCAAATCTATTGATATCGACAATAAATGTAGTCCCCTCGATCAGTAATTCCAGTTGGCCCTGATCATTCCTATTTGCTGGTATAACCTGGCTAATTTCGTTCAGACTGTAGGCAAGGTCGTATTCAAGCTTTAGATCATGGTATAAAAGGCCAAATTTTAGCGGTAATTTTGCCGCATGGTTTTTACCTATAGGATCTATGGTTCTTATGTCTGGAATCTCCACAAGCCTAACAGACTCAGTATCCATAACACTTTCCTTTTTGAGATCAATAACCCGTCCGGTTGCAGGTTCATACAATATATTATATGCTCTGTTTTTGTCACTATAATAATCTCTAACCAGGTCAAGGTCAATGTCCGGTTTTCCCTGAATCGACCATAAGATATCATTGTCCGGATCAACAACATATTGATTGCCGCAAATGTTTACTTTGACGGGATGACCGTCAATTCTCTTATTGTAAACATCCTGGTTAACCATCAATTCAAAGTCAGTCTTCTCAACCATATCTTTGCTGGTGCAATTGTACTTCTGGCTAAACCCTAATGGATCAATCTCTGTAATCCTTGGAATTTTAACATTCTGGCTGGTCTCAAAATAAGGATCAAGGATAATTTTTCCAGTGTCGTCAAATTCGGGATCGATAACGATAAAATCGTGATTTTTAGAGATTGGGCTGTAATTAAAGGAATAGTGTGTCCCATGATCTTCCATGTAGGCAAAGCTGATCGAATTGGCTGGATTGTCTTTTTCTATAAGAGCAAGCCTATCAATGTCAAATTGAAAAACAGTTCCACTTATTTCAATTTCCGGGAGTTGTCTTTTGGTCTGTTCCATAATAATGAATATTTGTTATTGTTATGGAGCAAAAATGTTTGGAAAAGCAATAGCATTGTTTAAAAGGAATTTTAGGGCATCTTTTGTCTTTCAATTGCGCTGTCGCCCTAAAAATAAATCATATAACAGGTTTTGTACTTCAACGGCAAATAATGAGAAGGATTTTTTAAAGAACTAATGACTTGAAAGCCGGTAAAAAAACAAAGGGGATCTTAAATAAAATCCCCAATGTTAAAATCATCACTGTTTTCAGAAGTTTTAGGTTCTTCTTCGTTTGGCAAATTCTTATTCAAAAGATCTGCGATCTTACGGGATGAACCTTCCATAGCATTTTCCAAAAGATAGAACAGGTCGGTACCTTCTATTTTACGAACTACAGCAACGGCCTTTTTAACTGAAACAGGTTCCGGATCATTGTTCCTTAATACCTGCCCGGCATCATTGAGTTCCTGAAAGGAAACCCCTTTGGCATACCCTCTGACATCATTTGGAAGTCCCATGTTTTTAAATTCTTCCTCTTCTTCCTCGTAGTCAATTTGCTCTTCGGAATTTTCATCAGAATTTCCATCTGGAACAGGATGTTCTAAACCCTTTCCCTCGGTTTTCATTTCAAAATTATTCTCTTTATCCTTTCGCTCATTTATTTGGCTTTCAGTGGATACACTTGGCGCGGTAAGTCTTCCATCATAGTTGGATTTGCCCATGATATCCTTCTGATCTTTCTTAGGAGCGACGATCTGAGTTCTTGTAATTTTGTTTATAACCAATTTATCTTTCAACAAAAGAATGATTATTGTTAAAAGAAAGATTAAAATCAATACTTCCATCGTTATAATATTGGTTTTTGGTTCAGGGCATGGATTGTGTTTATCTCGTCAGCGAAATTTTCAAAATGCTGCTTCAGGACATTATGGATATAGTCAGTGAGGGTAATTTCACCGTCCCCAAGGATACATACGATCCGGGTAAGTTTCTTGTGAAAATCCGAACATATGTAAACCGATTTTCCACATCTGGCTACAGTACTTGTCGGCTTTAAAAAAGCACATTCATACTCATCTATATGAAGTGTTTTTTTCAATTGGCTATTCTGTTGTTTTTTCATTTTGATATTCATTGTTATAAATTGAAATAATTAGAAGATTGGTTTAAACTTATCATTGAAGTCATCTGTAATTGCCTTTTCAAAAAGTTCAAAGTGGTGATTCAGAATATTGTCTAGATAGGCATACAACGGGATTTTATCTTCGCCAATAACCTGTACTATTCTTGATAAACGTTCATGATATTCCGGCCTGATATAGATACTCTTTTCACCTCTTCGGTTCATGGAATGATTTTTAAGAAAAAGTTCCCCGTAGCTTCCTTCTGGCTGTCTTTTTCCTTTCGGTTTATCTTTCACCACAGGCTTATTTTCAGCAGAAGGTTCTTGCTGAACTGGCAGATTTGGATCCCGTGTACCCTCAGCCATAACTTGCATAAGATATTCTTCATCAACTTTTGGGAGGTTCGCTTTTTTCTCATTTTTATCCATTATCCTTCAGTTTTATTGTTTTCAGAAATTCCTCAATGAACATATCCATTTTACAGGACCTTACAAGTCTTCTATCCGGTGGGAGCAGAGTTGACCTAAAAACCGTTTTCGCTTCTGATTCACTTTCTTTTCTGAATCGTTTGCTGTCAGTAACTCTAGTTTCCATCAATGTCAATCCCAGTTCATGAATTATTTTATCATAATGGTTATATAGAACAGACCTTTCCCTGCCGTCTACCTGATTCCAGAAGAGTCTAATTGTTTCAATCGAGGTCTCTCCATTTTTGATCAAAACGTTGGTCATGACATCGGTAAAAGAAAGTGTACTTTCAAGCACAACGCGATCCGCAGTTATCGGAGAAAAAATGTGGTTCATTCCCGCAAGAGTGCTTAGAAGGCCGGGAGTGTTAACTGTTCCAGGTAGATCAAAAAATATGATGTCAACAGGAATGGGCGACAATTTTAAAAATTGCTCTGCTTCTTTTAAGGCAAGTTCAGGCTTACATTGAAATATGGGATAAGCTTTCTTATTTATTGTCTTAAATTGTTGGAAAGCCAATTTTTTAAAGGTCTCATTTTTCATAATTGCGGATTGGTCTCTCTGTCTCATCTGGGCAAGACTGTGTTGGGGATAGTCGCAGTCAAAAACAGCTACATTAAGTCCTCGACTATAATGTAATGTACTCGCTAAAATCGCGGTGAAAGTACTTTTACCGACACCTCCCTTTTGGCTGGAGAATGCCACAAATAATGTTTTTTTCTTTTTTTCCATTTTTCTAGATTTTTAAAAATTATTATAAAATAGTATTTGGTCTATCCTGCAAACCGGATCTCCTGCGTGATGGCTTGCCATATTTATTGTTCTCTTTCCAGATAGAATGACTGACTGATTTTCCAAAAGGAATCCGTCAAGCCTGCATTCTTGCCGATTTTCATCCTATCCTTCAGACTTTCTATCCATCCTGCCGATCTTATTTATTTCCGGAAAGCAATCTGTCCATCAATTCTTCCTTCATCTCTGAATCCCGGATATTTTTCAGGCGGGACAGGATCATAACTCGACTGTCGTCCTGAAATCATGTTTTCTGGCAGGCTTGAAAACAAGTTCGCTGTATAACTGGCCTGATGATTTGCCCCCATGACTTTTTGCCTGCCTGATATCCGGAAAACTATCAGCTTATCTTGCTTGATAGCACAAAGAAGAAGTATTTTTTAATGCACTATAATTACCTGGAATTGATTGACCAGAAGCGGCGGTTTTTGGCTCTTGTTGATATGGTGAGCCTTTGAAAAACTAGCCTTTACTTTGTATAGGATTCGTGGAAGACATAAAAGAAGCTCATATACTGTTGATGGATTTAAAAAATAAAATCCTTTAATCGTTGTTACTCAATCCGCCATCGCTGGCGGAATCCTTTCATCGGAAAGGAGCAAGTTATCTTTTGAGCAGCTCGAAATAAATTCCGCCGCTCAAAACAACTTGCCCTAGCGGGGCTTTAAAAACACTCTCCGAAGTCGAGGTTTTCATTAAAACATTAATTTTTGACAATGGACAATCAAAAAAAAGAGCAAATCAAAAAGTCTGGGCGCAAGCCCAAGGTTGATCCGGCAAGACACCGGTATTCCATAAGTTTGAACGATAAGGAGAATGATCGTTTCTTATCGCTATTTGAGAAGTCAGGTATGAAAGTAATGGCCCATTTTATCACAGCTTGCATGTTTGATAGAACCATAAAGACAGTAAAAATTGATATGAATGCAGTGGATTATCATACCAGGTTAACCAATTTATATAGCCAATTCCGATCAATAGGCGTAAATTATAACCAGATAGTAAAGATTTTATACCGAAATTTTTCAGAGAAAAAGGCCGCGGCATATCTTTTCAAATTAGAAAATCAGACTGCTGAACTTGCAGAACTTTGTCGGAAATTCATTGACTTAACACGCGAATTTGAAAAAAAACACCTTGAAAAATGATCGCTAAAATTGGGAAAGGAGCAAACCTTTACGGAGTAATTACCTACAATTTTCAAAAAGTAGCAAGTGAAAATGGGGAGATTCTTGGTCTTAATAATATGCCGGAAAGTTTCGATGGAACTTATTCGGTCAGTTATCTAATGAAATGTTTTGATCCATATCTTACAGCTAACAATAAAACAGAGAAACCAATCCGTCATATTTCTTTAAATCCTGATCCGAATGATAAAGTAGTGGACGATGATCTTATTAATATTGCCAATGAATATATGAAAAAAATGGGATTTGGAAATCAGCCTTACATTATATTTAAACATACAGATATTGAAAGAACCCATATGCACATAGTTACCACATGTGTAAAATCTGACGGAAAGAAAATTCCCGATTATAATGATCACGGCAAATCGATGACTATCTGCAGGAATATTGAAGAGGAATATGGGTTATTGCCCGCAACGGAAAAATTAACTAAAGATGAGCTTAATTTTAGACCTGTTAACCATAAAAAAGGAAATATCAAGAGCCAGATTTCAGCGGTGGTCCGATATATACCCCAACACTACCAATTTCAGACTCTTGGGGGGTATAACGCGCTTTTATCATTATTTAATATCACCGCCGAAGAGGTTAAAGGAGAAATTCAGGGACAGCCTAAAAGTGGTCTTGTTTATTTTGCGTTGGATGAAAAAGGTAATAAAGCGAGCAATCCTTTTAAAGCTTCATTATTCGGAAAAAAGGCTGGAATGGAATTTCTACTCAGTCATTTTGAAGAAAGCAAAATCGCTATGAAATCCAGCCCAGCAAAATCAATTTTAAAGAATACCTGTGAATCTGTTCTAGCAATTACCAATAGTGAGATAGAATTTAAAAAACAGTTGGCAAAACAGGGAATCAATATTGTAGTACGCAGAAATGATGAAGGTAGAATTTATGGTGTAACTTTTATCGACCATGAAAGTCATTCTGTCTGGAACGGCTCACAGTTAGGGAAGAACCTTTCTGCAAATTTCTTTAACGAGTATTGGTCGATAGGGGCAAGGCCACTCAGCGATGATTATGGTACTGGTCAAAAAAATGACCTGCCGATCCATAAATTATTTGATTTCATAGATGAAGGAATTTTAACCAATCTGACCGATAATTTTATTGAGGGAACGGGCTCAATGATACCAGGATCACAGGGAGAAGATTTTGAGGAAATTGATTTTGAAAACCGGATGAAAAGAAAGAGTAAACGTAAACGTAGAAAACTGTGATCTATTTATCTTTTTTTTAGGCAATATTTGAAAAAGTGGCAGTAAACAAATTACAATTAGAAGTCGAACTTTTAATTTCAAGAACTAACAGTTATTGATTTATTCAAAGTACTACTCTTTGATCACTATATTTTTTTCTTTCGATTTTTAATGATGTTAACCACTCTAAATACATTCCTTCCGGCATATTTCTGTATCCGATCTTATGTATGTAACTATATTCAGCATTGATTTTTGAAAGCAGCCTGACAGCACTTGAAGAATTTTTTTCAAGTTTTAAATATTGGTTTTTATGCGTTTCCGTTTTTAGAATTAAGGCCGTTATCAGATTCGGAAATATTTGTATCGCACGATCAGCACATTTTAAAGCGAAGCTGCCATCATTATCCGGAAAAGACCTATTAAATGCATTTGCCAGATCTACCAAGCACAACGCTAAGCTTTCTTTATCATCAAGCGCTTTCATATATACACCATTTTCAATCGCATCCAAATGGATAAACCCCGATGCCATTAGCCAGGAATCCTGTGGGAATATACCACTGGTAAGTTCGGTATTATACCAACCTATTGACTTAATGTTATGCTTTATATAAATATGATTGGGAGCAAGGGCCAAATTAGCATTTACACCAATTTCCTCGGCGAGGATCTTATATAGGTAGGGCAACGAGTTACAGTTGCCTTTCTGTGTATTTATCAGTTTGGAAACAAACAGATTCGCCAGCTCTCTGTGTCCAAACACGTCCTCAAAATCATAAGAAAATGGTTTGTAGCGAATCGTATCCTGGTTTATTAAAATTGGCGTTTCCTCACAGATCACCGAGAAAATTGCAGCATATTTGCTAACCGTCTCCTTATCTTTTTCATTGTAAGTAAGATCCCGGTTCTTAATAATTGTTTTGCAAAAGTTGGCCATAAATCGGATTTTCCTGTCAAGCTCAACTGTGTCTAGTTTGCCCTGATAATATGCATTTTCCACACTCAGAACAGCAGTTTTAAAACTGTATTTCTGCTTATCGTCCAGCATATTATCAATAGTCTGGTAGGCATCGGTATAAAACTGGTTCACCTGGGCTTTGATTACCCCTGCAAAAAAGATAAATAAAGAGAGATAGAAGTATTTCATAATTTTGGTTCCCAACATGGGATATATTTAAAAATCTGGATTTTGAATATGGTCTATAATGTCAATTGCAAGTACGTCATCTGTCTTTCGATCATACTTAGAAAGATAATAATCTATTAATAAACCAAGTTCTTTTAGTGAACAAAGCCGTTCATATGTAATCCCATTATCATTGAGTAATTCCTTCATTGCCCTTTTTAATTTAAAGAATCTATAATTTGTATCAGTTCCTATAGAGTACTCTCCATACAGAATGATTTTCTCATAGTCCATATCACTCACTTCTTCGGTGAGGAAATCATTAATCGTATTTCTTCTGATTGCTTTTATAATTTCATCTAATTTCATGGCTACCTGCATTAATTTTTTTATTCAACAAGATTCAACACTTTCCAACCGTTATCCTTTGTTAGACCAACCCAAAATTTATTGACCGTTATAAATCCGTCCGGATAGTAAAGCGTTTCTTCAATTAGCTCCTGATCTTTTCTTCTCTCTATAAGGTTGAACACGCGCTCAATGGTCTCAAAATTTGGAAAACCTTTATTCTCTAAATCCTCTAATAGAGAAACCCTCAGCACGCTTACTACTTTAGAATGGATTTCTGAATCCCAATCCATATTGTGTTCTTGCATCACATTTTCCGCTTCCAGATAAAAATCTTTACAGGATAAAATACCTTCCATATTATTTTCATTGTAAAAATTTTCCAAAGTGATTATTGCACCTTCAGGAGTTGAACGGTCTGGTCTGAAAAAATCATTCCCATGATCAATACGATATCCACAATATATTTCAAAATTTACTCTTTCATCCTCTGATAGCATATTGTAATAATGACGTATGGTGTAGCCACCTATCAGTCGTTGGTTATCTATTAACAGCCAGTCAACAGATTCTTTTCGGAGAACGATTTCCGGCTGACCTGTTTCAGCGAGAACTCCTTTGTAATATTTTCCTTCAATTTCAATATTTTCCAACCAAACGAAAACATCATTTTTGTCTTTGAACTTTATAGAATTATATCCTGTAAATCCACCTGCGATCAACTGATCGAAGTACCATAGCGTGCTGCTGGCCTTATATAAATTATATATAAATTTATCATCGACCTCAATTGTTATATGATTGTCCATTATTCTCTTAATACTTTGGGGGAAATTGGTGGCTTCTTTTTAAATAGGTAATATTGGGTATTTTATTATGGTTAAAATTAGCATCCAAAAAACTTAATTGTAAGGCTATTCATATTGCCATCTATTTAGTCAAAATCTGGATAGACGAAATTGTATTTTCCTGTCCTAATTCGTTCCGCTATTGCAAAAGGCGGTATTACAATTCCAATTTCCGCGATTCGGTTTTCTCCTTCCAGTTTACCAACTTTTCTGAAACCTTCATCATTAATTTTCCATACAAACCACCTTTCAGAAACTTTTATCGGTTCATCCCCAACTTTATTACCATAATCATTTGTATCCCGAAATAAGACTTCCTCTAAAGTTGGATAAACAATACTTTTACCTTCCTGCATATATAAGCCCTGTTTTACTCCAATATTGATCACGGTATGTGCATGAAATTCAATATCGCCCTTCAACAGTTCCGAATAATCAGGAATTACACGGGCTGGATATTCTCTTTTAAATGATCTAATAACATCGCTGTTCAATTGGGTTCGGTCATTAGCGATGTATTGGAAATATTTTTTATTCCCATTTTCTAATTCCACCGAGAATATGTCCCCGATTTCTGTTTTTACTCTTTTACCCATTTTATTTGACGAGGAATTTTATAATTTTTCTCAATTTAGGCAAATAGCGAATTTTAATTTTTTTTACCGACAAATGTCCTTAATCCATTGCGCCGATTTCAAAAATCGTTTTGCCGTATCATCGCTCCATTGGACCCCATAATCTATTTTATGATCCGTACAATTATTATTATCCAAAACTGTATTTGCTGTTTGTAAAAGTTTAGAACTGCCTACTCTTACGGTCAGTTCATCTAACTTTTTTAACCAACTCGAACTGGGATTTGCGCCTCTCGCTGTGTCAAAGAAATGAATCAGCTGAACTTTAATCTCAAAGTCATCCCAACTGTTTTCAACTATTTCCAAATTCATAATTCGGTTAATAATTCTGTAGCAGCACTGATTATTGGCAACTTTAAATTTTTTCAGATAATCAATCAATAAAATGTCTTTGGGAGACACTAATTTTAAAATCTTTTTAAAACAGATTACGTCATGGTGGAAGCTGATCTGATTTATAATTTCCAGTATATTTTTCAAAGTTGATAGTTTAACTTCCACAGTAGCTTTTTTGAAAATACTTCTGGACTGTTCAATTTTTATAATACCTTCCAAAAAGTTGCTGTTCGGCGAAACAAAATAGTTATGCTTAAGATAAACCGTAATATGAAAATAATCTTCCGGTGAATACGTAATCATCTTGTCATTCACAAAATTTGGGATAAGATTATTTCCGAGCAAAGCTCCCAATCTGGCGACGTATAACGACCTTAAAAATGCGCCATTAAATTCATTGTTATAATGCAACAATTTTGGCAGGATGTACTTATAGCTGTTCTTTTCAATTTCTGATGAGATCAGTTCATGGAAACTATTCTCCAAGTTCTTTTCCGCATTGAATTGTTCTTCCTTATCACTTGTTAATTCTTGATGATATAGAAGTAACTGGTCAAACCAATCCTGAATTTTTAAAAAATCACTTTCAGAAATATTTAATGCTTCGGCTAAAACTTTAGATTCCTTTAGGTCATCATCTTTAAATTTTAAATATGGATTATCCGTCATAAATCTGAATTTAGATCATTTCCCCAAATTTTACATTTTCACCATCTTTAGTATAGGGATAGATTTGCTGAAATCTGCTTTCAGGTGAAAGAATTAAATCCACAACCAATACATCCTTACCCTGATATCTTCCGTCCTGAGCAATAGCATAAACCCGAATATCCTCATCTTTTAAATCATCATATGCGCCAGCCAGCAAAATATCATACATTTCTTTTGAATTTGTTGATTCTGAATAAGCAGAGATATTAGTAAGGTTACCATTTGCTCTTACATAGGTAGCATAGGGTGCGAATTCACCACTTTCAATTAAATACTTTGTTGCTTGCTCTTTTATGGCATTGAGCAATTTCTCAATATTATTCATAAATAAATATAATACTTTTTAAACTATGTGCACCCAGGAACACCACCACAGGGATCTTTAGGTTTTGGTACAGGAATAAGCTTAGGAGCAGGAGCAGGTGTAACTCTAAGATTATCAATTTTGGGTTTTGCAGGAGGCGTATAGCGTTGAATATTAATACCGGAATTTTTAAGCGGTTCGCTTAGTTTTGCAGATTCATTAATTTTCAAAATAGCTTCCTGTCCACTTGCTTTTGAAATTTCCTGCTGGCCCCTAAGCTGTTTTGTAAACGATTGTTTGGCAACATGCTTTATTTCCACAGTTCCCCCTTCATCTGTCATTGCGTCGGGTATAGTTTTTCCGGTCTTTCCAGTCTTAGGATCGGTGTATTCATAGGTTTTGGTATTTTTCTCCTTTCCCATTTCCGCAAGCTGTTTTTCTTCAACATATCTACCAAAATTGAAATGTTCCTGCTGAGCTTTTGTTACGGCTTCACTTTGCTTTGTTCCTACTTCACCAGTCTTGGTAACTGTTTCAATTATGTTCGGTTTAATTGACGATTCTTCAAATAACGGCATTAAACGTAGCCACCAACAACACTCAGTAGCATCTTCCGGCGCTAAACCTGTGGGATCTTTAAATCTTACAGGGTTATTGAAGGACATACTGTAAGGGCTCCAACTTGGGAACTCTTCACTCAGGGGGTCAGGACTCATCCAGCGTCCATGTGTATCACCGATCGGTTGTGCGTCCGGATCTTCAAGATCTACTTCAATGAAATCAACAACCTCACCTTTTTTGACGTTGAATTTTACTGATCCTATCGTAACAATACTGTCCTGATCATGAAATTCAAGGTATTTTCCCTTACTTAATGTAGCTACCTTGGGGTAGTAACCATATTTTTTAAATGGGTTTCCTGCTTCTATATTTTTTCTTCTTCTTTCGGCTTCGGCAGGACTTAAGCTATCTCTTGTCTTAAGCACTTCCGACATATAGGGGCGGGATCGCTCTTCTTTTGTCAATTTAACGGGGTTTAC
Source organism: Chryseobacterium sp. VD8 (assembly GCF_037149975.1). NCBI lineage: Bacteria > Pseudomonadati > Bacteroidota > Flavobacteriia > Flavobacteriales > Weeksellaceae > Chryseobacterium > Chryseobacterium sp. VD8. The sequence goes on from NZ_JBBCQL010000044.1 coordinate 18,371, forward strand.
CCATTCTTTTTCTTTTGTGTGTTTTTTCTTTTGTTTTTCCTGCGCTTGCGAAAAGCACATAAGAAACAGGAAAACACAAAATAAAATCTTTCTCATAATTTATTTGTTTCTTGATTATCAGTTATAAAAATTCCTTTGGAATTTTGTAAATCTTTGGGGATTCTTTTTTAGGTAAGATAGGTTTTGGTTTATTTTGAGCTTCTCTCTGCTTTTGCGCGTTTAAAATTTTGATCCTTTCCGCAATTTCATCACTTTTTTGTTTGTTCTCAGTACTTCTTAATGAGCTGAGCCATTTTTCATATTGATCCAGTGGCATCTGGGAAAACCCCGATTGATCAATATAGTCAAAGCTCAAATTTATTTGACGAAATTGGTCTTCCAATGGTGGGTAATTACGGATATTTTGCAGCTGCTCCTTAATCTGAGGGTCAATTCCAAATCTCGCGCAAGACTGCATAAAACGAACTTGATCCGTATTGCTTTTCCATAAAGTCGCATTGATATTCTGTGGATTTAAAAGCAAAGCCTTATCAAGAACCTTAGAAACGAATTCATCATAACCAAATTTATGTATATAACCACTTGCTAAATCCACATATGTCTGCGATAAAACTTCCCGTTTATTTAAGTTTTGCATGTATAGCTTATTCTTTAATGCCTCTGCTTTAATATATCCTGAATTGAGTACAAAGGAATTGGCAGAAAACATTCCATTGGTCAATTCAATACTTAGTATTTCTCCATCATCATTTTTAAATCTGATATAGGAGTGATTCGGAGACATTACCAAATATGCATCCGCTCCAATTTGTTCTGCTAATATTAGATATAGTAATGGCATTGAATGACACTGACCAGAATTGGTTTTCATCAGTTTAGACACAAACATTTTTGAATAATCTTTGGCGCCCATATAATCGTCAAAATCGTATTTCATAGCCTTATGAACTACTTTCCCATTCTGTTTACTGTCCTCCGCGAAATACCTAAAAATTGATAGATTCTTGGAAACGTTGTCAGAATCTTCCACTCCTTTTTTCTTTAAATCATTTCTTATAATATTAGTTGCTTTTTGGATTTGATTTTGGTAAGATTCATGGAAGTTTTTATTGTTATCGTAATAAGCATTTTCAACTATAAAAACAGCATCTGCTATGGAATAGCTTTCGGGATCAAGTTGTGACAGATTTTCATAAGCCGCATAATATGAAGAGGTACCTTTTTGATCTGCTAATGAAGCAAGCCTAAAGTTCTTAGCGAAGGATTCGGCCCTTATCTCTGCAATCTGACGTTCAACCTCCTTATTAATATGTTCTTGATCTGCTTGTTGATTTATACGTTGATCGGCATGGGAATTAATGCGAGAATGATTATAACGACCAGGAGTGATCGTCTGTGTTTCCTGTACCCTAAATAGATTATTCTTTTGGGGCATTTCAGGAAACTTGGGTATTTGTCCGAGACAAATAGAACTGACATTAAAAAATAGTATAATAATATATCTCATCGGTATAACTGTGCTTTTTTCGGAGGGATTTGCAATTTAATTCTATTTATGTTTTTCGGCTCTAGGTATTTTCACGGAATTTTTACTTTTAAATTCTCATTCAAAAAATATATGGAGCGAAATTATAACTGGAAAACGTCAGAACCTGTCGCATTTTAAACTTTGGGAAGTTTAATTATCTTTCTTACCTATTTATTGGGGATAAACAAAGAAAGGCATGGTACTGAAGCCAATCGTCTAAAGAGGTACCGCTAAGAACCCAGATGCCGAAAAGACTTAGCCCATGCCAATAGTAGGCACAGGCGTAAGTCTATCGAATTGCATCTGTTTTTGAAAATTAGCGGTTTTCTTTAGATTAAATTTTCGATAGCTTACGCTCGTTTATATCTTAATATTCTATTAAATATTCCGACTGCTAATATATTAATTTTTTAGAAATAAATATTCCAAATGATAATAGTGTTTTATTGTTGAGAATGTAATTATGAAAAATGCTGATGTTGTGGTATATTTTTCCAGTATAATTAAAAATTATTTCGATAAATTTAATTATATATTAAAAAATTACTAATTTTGCTATTAACACAATGTGGTCTCTTAACCGACATATCAGAATTGAAGAACAACAATATCATAAGCTTCTTCATAAATTTAATCCACTAATATTTTCTCTCATTTATAAAAAGATCAATAATAGGGACGATGTTTTGGATGTCTTTCAGAATGTCATTATTCATATATGGGAATATCGGTCTAAACTGGATGCTGGCAATATTGAAAGCATAGTTGTAAAAACCTGCCAACAGGAAATAGCACATTTTTATAGGAACGCAAAAATCGATAAAACTAGCGATCTACCCTTACATTTTTCCGATACTTCGCATGAAGATTTAATCATTGCAGAAAATAAGGAGCGAAATCTCTCAGAAATAGAAACAGCAATTGAAGAGTTATTTCCTCCGCTTCGTAGAAAAATTTTCAAAATGAATAAAATAGAGGGTGTCACGCAAGAGAAAATTGCCGCTAATTTCAATATCTCCAAAAGAACGGTTGAAAAGCATATACATCAATCTATGATCTACCTGAGAGACAAAGTGAAAATTACTAAATGATGTTAAAGTATCATAAAATAAGTTAATTTTTCATAAAAACCGTGTGGTTTTTTCCTCCGTTCTCCTATACATAATAAAGGCTCTTTTATGAAAGACAATTTTCCCTATCTCACAGAGGAAGAAGAGAATAAAGTATGGACAAATGCTTTAATCGCTATTCGTCGTAAAGAAAAGCAAAAAAGAAATCGTAAAAATATAATGTACGGCGGCATTGCTGCAGTCGTGATTTTAAGTGGTAGCGTTTTAGGCTATAATTTTTTGATTACGCCAGATGTCTATATGGCCGTTTCTGATCCTCGTAAGGTCTTACTGCCTGACAAATCAGAAGTAATTTTACAAAAAGGAGCGAAGCTGACTGTTGAAAAGTCATTTCCTTCAGATACACGTGAAGTTACACTTGATGGAGACGCAATCTTTAAAATTTCTAAATCAAAAGAACATCCATTTATTGTTCATGGTAGAAATTATGAGACTAAAGTATTGGGAACCGTTTTTAAGATTTATCAAAATGAAAAATCTTTCAGTGTTGACCTGTATGAAGGTAAGGTGTTGGTCTATAGATCTGAAAAACCTAACGAATCATTTGAACTAAAACCAAAAGAAACGTTTTCAAATTTGGGAACTGTACAAGTTGCAAGAATATCTGCCACATCACGGTCAACAGAATCTCAACTTAAATCAAGTTTATCCTTCAACGATTGCTCACTAAGTAAAGTAGCCCAAATCATAGAAGAAACCTATAACGTAAAAATGATAATCCCTGATAAAGATAAGGTGGTTAAGATTACGATTTCATCTACTAATTCTACCGCTAAATCCCTTATTGAAATCATTGCTTTCCAGCTGGATTTCAAAATAAAACAAATCAATGATAAAACATTTCAATTGGAGTGAAAAACTATGGGCTTTAATTATGCCCTCGCTCAGTGACGACACGTGAAGCCGAAAATTTAAATGTTGAATAAGAAAATGACCGACGGGTGCGACCGTCGGCCAATGTATTCAACCAATAACTGTTCGATGAATTATTAATTATAAATACGTTACAAAAATATGAAAATTTTGTACAAAGCCGCCGTGTTCTTTTTGATCGGATGGCAGGGTCTTAATGCCCAAGAGAATCTCTCTACCATGAGAGTAAATTATGATTCGGAAGCATTACCCGCAGTTGATGCAATTGAACTCTTTTTGAAGGAAAATAAAATACGTCGTTTTTCTTATAAAAAGAAGTCATTTATAAACTACAAAGTGCCAAGCACAAAATGCAATAACGAATTATTAATGGATTGCCTTGCGAAGTTATTCAAGGAATTACCCTTTGAAACAACCATTTTTAATAATACGGTTGTCATTCGCGAAAAGAAAATTAAAGCAATTAGCCAAATAACTCCACAAGATCAAAGTTTACCTGTTGACACATTAAAATCCGAGTCTTTTGCGGGTAAAGAAACAAAAATTGAAGAAATCACTTTAAATGCCGGATACTATAAAGTCACCGAAAGGAACAGCACTGGAAGTATTTCAAAGGTTAAGGCAAAAGATATCGAAAACCAGCCTGTAACGAATGTATTATCCTCTTTGCAGGGCCGAATGTCAGGAGTTAATATCACGCAAAATTCCGGTATTCCCGGTGGAGGGTTTACAATACAGATCAGGGGACAGAATAGTTTAAGAACAAGTATGAATTCCTCGATTGACGGTAATCTTCCACTCTATGTGGTTGATGGTGTACCTTTAAGTGAAATAACAGCTGAAAACACGCAAATCGGCGCTACAGTGATGCCTTCTGGTAAGATTAATCCATTAAATAGCATAAATCCGGGTGATATCGAGAGCATTGAGGTACTAAAAGATGCTGATGCGACTGCTATCTATGGTTCCAGAGGAGCAAACGGAGTTATATTAATAACCACTAAAAAAGGTAAATCAGGTAGACTGAGTGTACGACTTACAACCAATTACGGTATAAGTGAGGCTATTTCCAACCTCAAATTATTAAACAAGGACCAATACCTTAACATGCGCCGTACAGCTTACCTGAATGACGGAGTTGTAAACTATCCGGCAACAGCCTATGATCTTAATGGCGCTTGGGGAAACAATGAAATAGATTGGGAAAAAACATTGATCGGAAACAAAGCAACCTATAGTAACACCCAACTTTCATTGAGCGGTGGTAGTGAAACAACCAGTTTTTTAGTCAGCCTCGGACACAATGAGCAGACAACTCCTTTTGGACAAGGTTATAAATATCTCAGCAATACTTTTAATTCTAATCTGTCACATCGTTCAAAGGATAACCGCTTTCAGCTCAGTTTATCTAATATGTTTACCAATCAGAAAAACAATGTTGTTAGAACTGATATTACTGGCAGTAGTTATACGCTACCACCTGTATCACCTCTGCTCTATAATGAAGATGGAAGTTTAAATTGGGCCGGAAATACTTTTAACAATCCTTTAGCGGCCTTTAATGCCACTTATAGTAACGATACCAAGCTCTTTCAAACTAATATAAACGCTGATTACAAGCTTTACTCGGATATGAAATTTAAGATTAATGCAGGATTAAATTACACGGCAATAAATGAATTATCTCTACTTCCCAATACAGTCAATAATCCATCCCTTGCAAGCGGTGCTTCCAGTGCAACTTCACAATCAAGAAAAAAAGATCAGGATATATTTTCTTTCATTATTGAACCTCAATTAAACTGGTCAAAAAATTGGGGAAACCATAAAATTGATTTTTTGATAGGGGGAAGTTTTCAGAGAAATGTTAGGAATACTGATGAAATTACAGGAATAGGATTTGAAAGCAATCAGTTTATTACAAATGTTTCCGCTGCAAAAACGATAAGAATGGGCGACCAATCATCTATTGAATATAGATATGCCGCATTATTTGGTAGGTTAAATTATCAGTATAAAAATCGTTATATCCTGAATGTTACTGGTAGACGTGATGGGAGCAGTCGTTTTGGACCTAATAACAGATTTGCAAATTTTGGAGCGTTGGGAGCCGCATGGATCTTTACAAAGGAAAATTTTCTAAAGGATTCTAAATGGTTATCTTTTGGTAAGATTCGCGGTAGCTATGGTTCGACAGGAAGTGATAATATCGGGGATTTTCAATTTTTGGATAATTATAATGTTTCCTCAACATTAATATACAATGGAATTACCGGACTGTTACCTGCCAGACTATTTAATCCCAATTACAGTTGGGAAAAAACAAGAAAGTTTGAAACTGCAATTGAACTAGGTTTTTTGGACAACCGTATTACTACTAATTTAGCATATTATCGTAATAGATCTTCAAATCAATTGGTTGGCTACCAACTATCTGCCGTAACTGGATTTCCAAGTGTGACAGCAAATCTGGACGCTACAGTGCAGAATACCGGACTGGAATTTGAAATAAATGCAAGACCAGTTTCAACTAAGAACTTTAATTGGGAAACTAATCTTAATATAACATTCCCTAAAAATAAACTGTTATCATTTCCAGGTCTAGCCGGTTCACCTTATGCAAGTCAATATTCCATTGGCTCTTCAACGCAGATTGTTAAGCTATATCAATTGGAAGGTATTAATCCGCAGACAGGACTTTATCAGTTCACTGATTTTAATGGAGACGGCAAAATATCTTCTCCAGATGACCGTCAGGTTATTGAAGATCTTCAAATTAAATTTTTTGGTGGCATAAATAACAGTATTCGATATAAAAATTGGGATTTATATTTTTTATTTCAATTCGTCAAAAAGAAAAACTATAACCAAAATTCAATTATGCCTCTTCCGGGTACAATGGTTAACCAACCTGTGGAAGTACTGGATGTTTGGTCTGCCGAAAATCCTAACGGAACATATATGCCTTATAGTGCATCAAAAAATTTGCTCAATCATAATTTATTTAAAGGAAGTACTGCTGCTGTTTCAGATGCATCCTTTGTAAGATTAAAAAACCTAGAATTTGGTTATAATATACCGATGTCGTCAAGTCCTTTTAAAAGTGCTAAAATTTACTTTCAGGGCCAGAATTTAATAACATGGACTAAATTCTTTGGTGTTGATCCAGAGGCAATAATCTCAGGTTTTCTTCCTCCCTTAAGAACATACTCTTTCGGACTACAGTTAAATTTTTAATTTCTAATCTCATGAAAAATTTTAAATATTTATACACATGCATTCTCGCATCTTTCTCATTGTATTTTTCGATTTCGTGCGAAAAATTGATTGACGTTGATCTACCGAATAATCAGATTGCCAGCAACGAAGTATTTCAGGATCTTCAAACAGCTAACGCTGCATTATCGGCTTTATATGCCGATGTAATGTCAAATTCCCCGATTTCAGGAGTGAATCTTGATGCCGCCCTAGGCGTTTATACGGATGAACTGGATGAATTCAGTACAACGATTACTCCAACTAGGGAACTTTATCTAAACCAACAAACTGACACGAATCAAACCGTATACAATATCTGGGTTTCATCTTTTAAACATATTTATACAGCTAATGCTATTATTGAAGGTGTTGATAAATCTAACGGGATTTCAATGTCCGACAAAAAGTATTTGAAGGGAGAAGCTTTATTTATTAGAACGTTAATGTTTT
>NZ_JBBCQL010000045.1:0-24673 GCF_037149975.1 Chryseobacterium sp. VD8
GGGTGAAAAGTCTCTCGGATAAAAAACCGATGACTCTTCTTTGATAAGGATCATCACTAAAGGTTATTTTTTGCTCTGTTTCAAATAGAATCGTAAAAAGCCAATTGCAGTAATCGTTTATAAGCTCCTATCTTGTAATAAACATATTTCCAATATAAAGATTACTGCCATTTTCAAGATGTTCTGTGCTACTTTCAGCATAATCTGGAAATTTTTTCCGAATAATATCCATACAAATATCCCAATCTTCAGGATTATGATTATGTTTATAATCATTTTCAATTGAAGTTATAATTCCATCTATACTGCATACTGCAGGGCGTGGAATCAGAAAATCATATTTTTTCAGCTGTCTTATGATATTTTTTTCTGTTTCTTTTGCATCAAGTAGCTTTTTTAATCTGAAATCATTTTTTTTTATAGATTCAAGAATGTTTTGTGGTTCTTTTTTAAATAATCTTTTTTTATAATTGATATCCAAATATCTCCGATAGTGCATTAACCCGAAAATAGCTGGTTTTTTTAGATTTTTCCAAGCCCAATATAATGCTGTTAATTCATTAAATGTATAGTTTTTCTCAGAAATGTTATCTAATGTATTATCGGATAAATAAGTTGAGTCAATAGTATAATCACTAACTTTAGCATTTACCTGAATAGGTGAAAACATTTCATTATTAAGTAATGCTTTTTCTTTGTGAGTGGCAACGATTATTTTAGTATTCATTGAATTCCTTTTTAACTTTGGCTAAAGCTGAGCCTACAATCTTGTGCATATCATAGTAATGAAATTCCGCAAGATATCTTCCGAAAATTACATTTTCTGTATAGCTTTATATTTTTTCAATTTCTTTTTGAGTTTCCTGTTATTTTAAAGGACATATGCTTATGGATTAATACCCTTTATATTTTCACAATAGATATTGCCTCCTTTATGATTACGTTTATCAATAATCAGACATTTTTTATTTCTTTTCCGGGCTTCATAAGCAAATATACTTCCGAAAAGACCTGCTCCTACTATTAAATAATCATATTTCATTTATTGCGAATATTTCATTTATATTTTTTTGGAATATAATCTTTTCTTGTAAAAGATCATGTTTATAATCCGAAAAATCTTTTATTTTGGAATCGTAATTAGCAATACAGTCTTTTATTTTTTCAATAATCAAAGGTATGTTTTCTTCAGTCTTATCAAAATGATATTCATCTTTGATGGGGACATCCTGTTTAAAAAAGGCGGAGCCCTCTTTACCTATAATAAGACAGCAGTCTAGTAAGCATGCTTCTCTAGGCATCTTTTCTCGTCCCGGATGATGACCGAAGTCTACATATACTTTTGCAGATATCATGCAGTCTGCAACTTCATCCAGTGTCATATTAATCATTGGAAGCCAATTGATTTCTGGAGTTAGTTTTCTTATTTTATCGAGAAAATCTTTATTTTTAACAGCATTATATGTAACAATATCTTTTTTCTGGGAAATATAGCTTTTGCCTGTAAGAAACATATCTTCCATATAACCTGAAATTTTGCCTATTGCTTCTATTTTATTTTTTTGTAAAAAATCAACTGAGAAATGGGAATGTGCTAAATGATGAATCTTTGCTTTTTTAACATTTTCGATTGTAGGAAGCTTTATTCTTCCTAATAATCTGTGTTTTAGTTTTGGCGGATTTTCTTTGAAATTTTCTTCCCAGGCTTTAAGGGAGGTGAAAAAGTTAGAAACACTTAGCCACCAGATTATTTTTTGAATTTTTGAATATTTTTTTTCCCAGATAAATATTGAAAATGTCTCTGGGAATATCATGATATTTTGTGAGGAATTTTCTATAGAAAATGTATAGGGAATTTGATAATGCTCATATTCTTTATGTACAGGAGAAGAGTTTTTTTCTGCATCGTAATTCAGATAATGCATGAAAACTTTCTTCCCGCTTTGCATTAATGCTAATCCCATTTGATGAAGATCTTCCGGTCCTCCACTTGCATAATTTGCAGGGCAGACTATATAAAAAATACTATTATTAGATATTTTTATCATGTTAAGATTGTAGATTTATTGGTAAATATGGATGAATATCCAAAACGTATTTAAGCCAATTTGTAAAACTATATTTAACTATAATTTCTTTAGGTAGATCAATATAAGGAGTGGATATAAATAATTCAAGACCATCAATATTATCATCTTCAATCACAAAAATATTGTTTGGATTATAAAAATCATATTTTTTTACTAAAGGATTATTTGTGATTAATTTTTTTCTGTAACCTATCGCTTCGAAAGTTCTCATAGAAATACCATAATGGATATCATTTGCAAAATCGAGAATGACTTCGGATTGAGACACATTAATAATATTATCTTTAAAGAGCATAGGCTTATCAATTATTGTTACAGGCTCATTAATGAATTTTTTAGCTTTATCCTTGGAAGTAATATTTAAATTTAAGGAAGTTTTGAGCCCCATATCTTGAAACTTTCTTGCAAGTTTTATAAGTAAATCGATTCGATTTCTCATGTATGTACCTACAAAATATACATCAAATTTTTTATCTCTTAATTTAATATCGTCGAAATAAAAATTAGTCAGGGGAAGAAGTCTGGTATTCTTTTCAAGATCATTAACATCAAATACAAAAAAGCGGTCAAAAGAGTCTATTCTTTCATACACCAAAGGGAATCTGTCTAAACCGTCCCATTGATAAGCAGAAATTAAATTCGCTCTTTTCTTTACTTCAGATATAAGCTCAGAACTAAAAAGATCAGGTCTGATTACCAAAGCATAATCATATGATTTTAAATTATAATTATTAAGAGTTAATATTTGTCTCTCTAATTTCCGTTCAGCTTTTTTTCTGTTTTTAAAAGTTTTATCACCTAAAAATATCTTTTTATAAGCATGGATGATTGTATTAAGAATGCCTATTTTTACTTTTACAGTATCAGGAATTACTAATACATTAAATCCAAGCGCTTCTAAATTATCTTTAAATCTTTCAGGAAGACCAAAATGATCAGGAACTGCAATTATTATAGATTTACCTGAAAATTCTTTTTTCATCATATCATTATATTTCAACATTAAATTCTTTAAAAATTTCTCTCCAAAAATTCTTTTCTTTTGTCCACCGATGGCAGCCGAAAGGAAGTTTACCTTGATTTATTTTCATAGCTTTTTCCTGTTTGTTTTCTATTGAAAATAGACATGCCTGCTTGTAATGTGGTTTTAAAAAACTAATGCCGTTTCTTTGAGGTTCTATACTGAAAAATACATCTTCAGCATAAAATTTACCTGTGTGTTTGGGATTTAGATAGATTTTAACAACATGCGGAATTTTCTCAAGTATTTCCACAAATTTTTCACGTTTCCGTAAAGAAAGTCCTCCATTTCCGACTTCATTATATAATAAGGATTTGTCTTTTTGATATTTCCCTTTCTTTCTGTAATTAATGGCCGATTTTGTCTTGACCAAAATTCTTTCTACTACTAATTTCGCAATTGGTATCTTCTCAGAACTTCTGATCCAGGGAGCACCGATATAATCAAAATCTTTCTTGCACCACTCCAGAAGCTCGTCTTTAAACACGAAACAGTCGGTCTGGTAAATTAGTAAATATTTTTCCGAAAAGCTGTTGTAGAAATCTACACTAAGCATAAGACGGTTGTAACCATGGATATTTTTAAAATAAACATCGTCAAACGCCAAAAATCTGGAAGTGAACGTTTCATAATTGCTCACATCCAAACTTTTGGGATGAATAAAGGTAATTTTGTGATTTTTTAAAACATGGAATGCCTGATTTATTGAAATCAAATCATCTGCATCAGGTGTTTTTTTGTATATCGGAATAATAATTTCTACCAAAATAGGTCTATTCTAAAATAGTTTTTTCAATAATTTTCACGCAATCCAGCAATTGCTCTTCTGTGATCACCAAAGGCGGTGCCAAACGGATGATATTTCCGTGAGTCGGTTTTGCAAGAAGTCCGTTTTCTTTTAGCTTCAGACAAAGATTCCATGCAGTGGAACTTTCCGGAGTATCGTTAATTAAAATAGCATTCAGCAACCCTTTTCCTCTAACCTTTGTAATGAGGTCTGTTTTTTCAATAATCTTTTCAACTTCAGAACGGAATAATTTTCCCAGTTCTTCCGCTCTTTCAGAAAGCTTTTCTTCTTCAACAACATCTAAAGCGGCAACAGCTACTGCACAAGCAATTGGGTTTCCTCCAAACGTAGAGCCGTGCTGTCCCGGTTTAATCACATTCATGATCTCATTATCCGCTAAAACCGCTGAAACAGGATACATTCCGCCGGAAAGAGCCTTTCCTAAAATTAGAATATCGGGTTGTACATCTTCGTGATGACAGGCGATTAACCTTCCTGTTCTTGCTATTCCTGTCTGAACTTCATCGGCAATAAAAAGAATATTATGCTTTTTACACAACTCAGAAGCATTCTTTAAAAATCCGTCATTCGGAACATATACCCCGGCTTCACCCTGAATAGGTTCTACCAAAAATGCCGCAATATTTCCTGCTTCTCTGTTCAAAACTTCTTCTAAAGCTTCAAGGTCGTTGTAAGGAATTTTAATAAATCCTGGAGTAAACGGGCCGTAATTCTGGTTCGCATCAGGATCATTAGAGAACGAAACAATCGTTGTGGTTCTTCCATGAAAATTATTTTCACAAACTACAATTTTTGCAGCATTTTCAGAAATCCCTTTTACTTCATAACTCCATTTTCTGGCTAATTTTACCGCCGTTTCCACTGCTTCAGCACCGGAATTCATCGGTAAAACTTTATCAAAACCAAATAGGGTAGTAATCTTTTTTTCGTATTCCCCCAATTTCGAATTGTAAAAAGCTCTTGACGTTAAAGCCAGTTTCTGAGCCTGCTCAACCAAAGCTCCTACAATTTTCGGATGAGAATGACCTTGGTTCACAGCAGAATAGGCAGAAAGGAAATCGTAGTATTTCTTTCCTTCCACATCCCAGACAAAAACACCTTCTCCCTTATCTAAAACAACCGGAAGAGGGTGGTAGTTATGGGCTCCGTGTCGGTCTTCAAGATCAATGAAATATTGTGAGTCTTTTACTGTTTCTACTGTTGACATAAATTTAGGTTTTGTACAAATTTAAACATTATAATTGATATGAATAAACAGAAATCTTCTACTGAAAAATTTCGTGGGAAAAGTACATTTTAATGACAGAACAGAATGTTTTGGAAATTATTATTTCAATCACTTATCAATTACAGTTTAAATATCTTTTCGTTTTGATGTTATTAAAAAACCGCCCCAAAAAATGAGGCGGTTCAAATATTTTTAAATGATCAATCTTAGTGATTATCATATTTTCTGTCCATCACAAAATCCTCCATGAATTTTGTAGTATAGTTTCCTGAAAGGTAATCCTCATTATCCATCAGTTGTCTGTGGAAAGGAATTGTTGTTTTTACACCCTCAATGTAGAATTCCTCCAGTGCTCTTCTCATTTTTGCAATAGCTTCTTCACGCGTCTGAGCCGTTGTGATTAGTTTTGCAATCATAGAGTCATAGTTAGACGGGATTGTATATCCTGAATAAACGTGCGTATCCACTCTCACTCCGTGTCCTCCAGGAATATTTAATCCTGTGATTTTCCCCGGAGAAGGTCTGAAATCCATGTAAGGATCTTCCGCATTAATTCTGCACTCAATTGAATGCAATTTCGGATAATAATTGATTCCTGAAATCGGAGTTCCTGCAGCCAGAAGGATCTGCTCTCTGATCAGGTCATAATCAATAACCTGCTCGGTGATAGGGTGCTCTACCTGAATTCTTGTATTCATTTCCATGAAATAGAAATTTCTGTGCTTGTCTACAAGGAATTCGATAGTTCCCACACCTTCATATCCAATAAATTCTGCAGCTTTTACAGCCGCTTCTCCCATTTTTTCACGAAGTTCGTCCGTCATGAAAGGAGAAGGAGTTTCTTCCGTAAGTTTCTGATTTCTTCTCTGAACCGAACAGTCTCTTTCAGAAAGGTGACAAGCTTTACCAAACTGGTCTCCCGCAACCTGAATTTCGATATGTCTTGGCTCTTCGATCAGTTTTTCCATGTACATTCCTCCGTTTCCGAATGCCGCTACAGCTTCCTGAATCGCAGATTCCCAATGGTCTTTAAGGTCTTCCGCTTTCCAAACAGCTCTCATTCCTTTTCCGCCCCCACCTGCAGTTGCTTTAATCATCACCGGATAACCAATTTCCTCAGCAGTTTTAGCAGCGATCTCATAAGACTCGATCAAACCGTCTGAACCCGGTACGCAAGGTACCCCTGCAGCTTTCATGGTTGCCTTAGCGTTTGCTTTGTCTCCCATTTTTTCAATTTGTTCAGGAGTCGCACCGATGAATTTAATACCGTTCTTCTGGCAGATTCTGGAGAAGTTAGCGTTTTCAGATAAGAAACCGTAACCTGGGTGAATTGCGTCTGCGTTTGTAATTTCCGCAGCAGCAATAATGTTAGGAATTTTTAGGTAGGAATCTTTACTCATTGCCGGACCGATACAAACCGCTTCATCAGCAAATCTTACGTGAAGACTGTCTTTGTCCGCAGTAGAATATACCGCAACGGTCTTAATTCCCATTTCTTTACAAGTACGTAAAATACGCATTGCAATTTCGCCACGATTGGCTATTAATATTTTTTTGAACATCTCTCCGAAATTTTAAATTATAAATTTTGAATTTTAAATTATTTTAAATGAAAAGCTTCATCTAAAATTTATAATCTTTAATCTAAAATTCCTTAAGATGGATCTACTAAGAATAAAGGTTGGTCGTATTCTACAGGTGTCGCATCGTCTACTAAGATTTTAACGATTTTTCCGCTTACCTCAGATTCGATCTGGTTGAATAACTTCATTGCCTCGATAACGCAAACTACTTTTCCGTTAGAAACCTCATCACCAACATTTACGAACACGTCTTTATCCGGAGATGGCTTTCTGTAGAAAGTTCCGATCATTGGAGACTTAATGGTCACGTATTTGCTGTCATCAGATGCAGCTTCTGTACTTGCAGCAGGTGCAGCAGCAGGAGTTACAGCCGGTGCAGGAGCAGCCGCTACTTGTTGAGGAGCTGTGTGGTAAACCGCAGGTTGAGCATAAGCAACTTCGCTTCCAGCCAATGGAGTTTTAATAGTGATTTCGAAATCTTTAGTTTTGTATTTTACTTCAGAAACTTCTGCCTTAGATACAAACTTAATAAGATTTTGGATGTCTTTAATGTCCATAAAATTGATATTTGATTTTGTTCCAAAGATACCAAAAAAACATAAAAAACAACAAAAAACCGCCAAATTTTATCAAAATTGGGCGGTTTTTGTATTAAAATGAGTGTTTTTCGAGGAAAAGTGACTCTTAGTTTTCTTCAGTAGATGCTACTTCTTTTTCCAATACAACTTTACCTCTATAGTAAAGTTTTCCTTCATGCCAGTGAGCTCTGTGGTATAGGTGAAGCTCTCCTGTTGTTGCATCTTTAGCTAATTGAGGAACTACAGCTTTGTAGTGAGTTCTTCTCTTATCTCTTCTTGTAGACGACTGTCTTCTCTTTGGATGTGCCATTTTGTAATAACTTTTTTAATTGATGAGCGATGAGATTCATCATCTCATCATTAAACTATTTAATTTTTATTCTTCAAATTTTTCAGTGCGTCCCATCTCGGATCGCTTTCATGTTCTTCCTCTTCCTGACTTTCTTTTGGACTGAACTTTTCCAGAATGGCAAGATCATCATCACTTACATTCGGAGAAATCTTTTTCATCGGAATGGAAAGAGCTACGTTTTCGTAAATCAGTTGTGCGATGTTAAATGCATGATCTGAAGTCGGAATGGTGATTACGTCTTCTTCACTGTCATCATACTCTTCGCCAAACTTTACCAAAACTTTGATCTGGTTTTCGATAGGATGATCGAAATTTTCATTCGAAATATCACAAACCAGTTCTACTGTTCCCTTTACCTTGATCTCAAATTCTAAAAAAGTAGAATGCTTGTCTAATAAAACATCCACTGTAATTTTAGGATCTGTAAATTCCTGTTCAGTGTCAAATAATTGAAAGAACTCTTTATCTATCTCAAACCTGAACTCGTGCTTGCCGGTTTTTAACCCGGAAAAGCTTACGTCATAGTTTCTTAACTTGTCCATAAAATGAGTGTGCAAAAATATGCAATTTTTTTATAATAACAAATAAAATTTCTAACAAATTAATTTAAAATCTTTATTAAAGATTTATCCTTCAGTTTCCTCCGGCAGATCTTCATCTATTCCGTTGTCTACTGCAATTTTTCTTGGCTGCAGACGATTGCTCATCAGCTCATTGTATTCCGTTCTGTTTCTGAAAATTTTAATGGCAGTGAAAATAGCTTCCGTAAAACTTTGTGCATCAGCAACATTTTTTCCTGCAATATCATAAGCTGTTCCATGATCCGGAGATGTTCTGATGAAGGGAAGTCCTGCGGTATAATTTACTCCTTCTTCATAAGCCAGCGTTTTGAACGGAGCCAGTCCCTGATCATGATACATGGCTAAAACAGCATCGAAGTTCTTGTATTTTCCGGGCTGGAAAAAACTGTCTGCCGGAAAAGGTCCGAAAGCAAGAACTCCATTATCGGAAAGTTCTTTGATTGCCGGAGCAATAACTTCAATTTCTTCTTTTCCGATCACTCCGCCGTCTCCAGCGTGAGGATTTAAGCCCAGAACAGCAATTTTAGGTCTGGTAATATTAAAATCTTCAATTAAAGTCTGGTTTAAAACCTTAATCTGTTTTTTAATTTTTTCCTTGGAAATATTCTCCGCAACCTGTGCAATCGGAATATGATGCGTTGAAACTGCCACCTTCAGATCTTCCGTTACCAGAAACATCAATCCTTTTTTATTGAATTTCTCTTCAAAATATCCTGTGTGACCTGCATGCTTAAAGCCCATTTTTACCATTTCATCTTTATTGATGGGTGCTGTAACCAAAACATCGATTTCCCCTTTCAGTAAAGCTTCGGTAGCCGCTTCCAGAGAATCGATTGCCATTTTGGTAGATTCTTCCGTAGGTGTTCCCAGTTCTACCATCGAATTTTCCTTCACCAGATTTACCATATTCAGTTTTCCTGCATGTGCCTGTGAAGCTTCGTTGATGTAGTTAAAATTTAAATTTAACTTAAAAATATTTTTCTGATAGGTAAATAATTTTCCCGAACCAAAAATTACAGGAGTGAAAAAATCCGTAATGGTTTTGTCTGAAAGAGATTTCATGATGATTTCGGGACCGATGCCGTTGAAATCTCCGATTGAAATTCCTACTCGTACTTTATGGTTTTTTGGGCTCATTTTGATTATCTTTGAACATTATAATTTTACAAATTTAGCAAAAAATAATATGTTCACAGGAATTATTGAAGCAGTTGGAGTAATTGAGAAGATCGAAGAAAACGGAAGCAATATAGATTTTACCTTAACATGCCCGTTTACCAACGAATTGAAAATAGACCAGAGTCTTGCACACAACGGATGTTGTCTTACGGTTGTGAAAATCGATGGAGACCGTTATGTGGTAACCGCCATTAATGAAACTTTAGAAAAAACAAATCTTGGAAAATGGCAGGAAGGAACCGTGGTGAACCTTGAACGCTGCATGAAAATGGACGGAAGACTGGACGGGCATATTGTTCAGGGACACGTAGATAAAACCGGAGAAGTAGTGAATATTGAGAATAAAGACGGAAGTTATTTTATCACGATTAAGTATGAAGATAATGGTAGTTTTGTAACTGTTCCGCAGGGCTCAATTACAGTAAACGGAATAAGTTTAACCGTGGCAAAAAGTGAAGATACGGAGTTTTCTGTAGCGATCATTCCGTATACATGGGAATTCACAAATATGAAATATCTAAAAATAGGGGATAAAGTTAATCTGGAATTTGATATAATTGGTAAGTATATTGCTAGGTTAATTAAAAAATAGCGGATGTCAATTAATGTGTATAAAGGATATAGCTTAAGGAACCGGGTTTTTTTCGGTTTCCTGTTGGTTTGCCTTTTAAGTGTTGTCGCTTCTTCGCTGGTGCCTTACTTTGTTTTGAAAGAAAATTATGAGAAACAGAGTGAGATTGATATGCAGAATAAGACGGGTGCCGTAATGGGTTATCTGGATTATGCTGTAAGTATGAAACATACTCAAACCAAAGATCTTCCTGAGGTTCTTGGCAATAAAATCTATGAGATTTCTGATATTAATAAGCATCCTGTTGCTGTTTATGATTTAAAGGGAAATTATCTTCTTTCCAGTGCGGAGGAAAATTCAGAGTATAAAAAACCCGTTCCTTTAAATATTCTCAACCGTATTTTATCTACCAAAGCAAGGGTTGATATCAAAGGCTATGATGCTAAAAAAGATGCAGTACTTACTTCCTCGTATTTATTATTGAGGAATAATGATTTTGAACCTATAGGGATCGTATACATTCCGCTTTATCATGATGAAGCGGCTTATTTTGATGTCTTAAACGTTTATGTAAAGTATATTGTTCTTGTAGATGTTTTATTGATTTTGTTCAGTGTGTGGTTTAGCTGGGTGATGTCTAACAGTTTAGCAAAAAATATTACGAAATTCTCGGATATGATTACCCGCATTACATTGTTTGAAAACGAAATGCGTCCGATCCGTTACTATAAAAACGACGAACTGAATGCTTTGGCAAGAGCATATAACAGAATGATTCTCCAGATTCAGGATCAGAAAGAGAGGCTTCGTTTTAAAGCTTCGGAAGAAGCATGGAGAGAAATGGCAAAACAGGTTGCGCATGAGGTAAAAAATCCTTTAACACCGATGAAATTGACCATTCAGAATTTTGAAAGAAAATTTGATCCTGAAGATCCGAATATCAGAGAAAGAGTAAAGCAGATGAGCAAAACGATGGTGGATCAGATCGATTTGATTGCCACCGTAGCTTCTGCATTCTCGGAATTTGCCAAACTGCCTGAAAAAAACAATGAAATCATCAATCTGAATACTGAGGTGGAAGATATTCTTCGTGTTTTTAATGATGACAGTATTTTCATGCATTCCAATAAAAGCAATATCATGATTAATATGGACAGAATCTATTTGTCCAGAATCATTACCAATCTTGTAACGAATGCAAGACAGGCGGAAAGTGAAGAGCGAAAATTAATCATCAATGTAGATCTGGAACAACATCAAAGGCGTGTAATGATCTCTGTTCAGGACAACGGAATCGGAATTCCGGAAAATATTTACGAAAGGATTTTTGAGCCGAATTTCACCTCAAAAAACAGCGGAATGGGACTTGGTCTTTCCATGGTAAGAAAAATGGTGGAAGATTATAAAGGAGAAATTACCGTAAAATCCGAAGTCGGAAAGGGATCGACATTTACCATCACATTACCGACTAATTTATAGTGAAACCTTTTACATTCAGGCAATTTGAAATTCAGCAGTCTAAAAACGTCTTTCGAGTAGGAACAGACGGTGTTTTGCTGGGTGCTTTAGCTGATGTTGATAATGCTTCCAAAGTGTTGGAAGTCGGAACAGGAACAGGTTTGATTTCCATGATGCTGTCGCAGAGAAATCAGAATGCACAATTTTTAGGAATTGATATTAATGAAGAAGCGGCACATCTCACTAAACTTAATTTTCAAAATTCACCTTTTGCTTTAAGATTAGAAAATATTCATCAGGATTTTAAATATTTTGAATCCGAAGAAAAATTTGATCTCATTGTTTCCAATCCGCCGTATTTTGAAATTTCCGACTCAGAAAAAGATAAAATCGCAAGGCAGACCGTTGAATTGAATTTCCGACAGCTCATTTCAAAATCGTCTTCTTTGCTAACTGAAAAAGGAATATTTTCAGTCATTATTCCTGTTGAAGCCGGAAACGCTTTTATTCAGATTGCGAATGAAAATCAGTTATTTTTGGTTAAAAAAATCAACATTAAAGGCATTGAAAACTCAAAAACAAAAAGACTGATTCTTGAATTTTCTTTAAACCAGCAATCGTACGAAGAACTCGAATTTACCATAGAAAAAAGTCCGAGACAATACTCGGACCAATATCTTGAACTCACCAAAGAGTTTCATGTTTTTAGAAAATAAAACCTATTTTTAACCATTAAGCTGTTTGTTAGGGAGTTAAGAATATTAAGTAATCCTTATTTTGAAATCAATAATTTAAATTTAATCGATTTTTTAAAGAAATTTAACTTCTTAAATGTCCTTAAGGATTAAATTTTATTCAAATAATTCCGCTGTATCAAGCACGGAAACTTTTCCATCTTCACATCTTATGGCTTCACCCGGGAAATTCTGGATCATATGATAATCGTGTGTTGCCATAACAACAGCCGCTCCGTTTTCAAGGGCAACCTGCTTCAGTAAAGTCATGATTTCATTGGAAGTTTCAGGGTCAAGGTTTCCTGTAGGCTCATCTGCAAGAATAAGATCCGGATGATTAAGAAGCGCTCTTGCGATGGCAATACGCTGTTGTTCTCCTCCTGAAAGTTCGTGCGGCATTTTGTGCTTCTTACTTTTCATATTTACGCTGCCAAGAACTTCGTTAATGCGGTCTTCCATTTTTGTCTTATCGCTCCATCCTGTTGCTTCCAGTACGAATTTCAGGTTTTTTTCAACCGTTCTGTCAGAAAGCAATTGGAAATCCTGAAAAACAATTCCTAATTTTCTTCTCAGGTTGGGAACGTCCGAAGCTCTCAGTTTGGCAAGATCAAAACCTACCACTGCACCGTGTCCGGAAGCTAAAGGAATATGCCCGTACAAAGTTTTCAGCAGTGAACTTTTCCCGGAACCTGTTTTCCCGATAAGATAGCAGAATCTTCCTTTTTTGATGTTCAGATTCACATCAGAAAGAACCGTGAAGTTTTTTTGGGCAATCTTCGCGTGCTGTAAGCTGATGATATTGTCTCCGGCGATATTTGTATGTGGCATAATTCAGTTTTAAAGTACTTTTTCTTAAAATTTTTTCAGATTTTAAAAATAGGAAAAAGAAGAATAAATAACCTAAATTTTGGGAAAATTTAACAACAAAAAATGCCTGAAAAACTACTTTTCAAGCATGATTTGTATATGATAATAAAAAGATTATCTCTTAGCGCGTGAAGCACTTACAGTTAAACTCTTTCTGCCTTTAGCTCTTCTCGCAGCCAAAACTCTTCTTCCATTTGGCGTAGACATTCTTTCTCTGAAACCGTGTTTGTTTCTTCTTTTTCTTTCTGATGGCTGGAATGTTCTTTTACTCATTACTATATGTTTAAATCGTAATTATCTATTAATTTTCAGGTTGCAAAGATATGGAATTTTTTAAAAGTTGCAAACTTTACAAATCTTTTTTTAAAAAAATTACACTGTTTTTTCATGCATTCTTTGCAAATGCCGACGGGATGCGTACTTTCCCGATATTATAAAATAATGCACAATGATTTGTTTAAAAGCTCTATCTTTGGAAACTCAAATTTAAAGAAAAAATAAACATCATGATGTTTACACCAGCAGAACTTTTAGAAATCAACAAATTACTTACTCCGGAACATAAAATTGTAATTCTTACCCATTATAATCCGGATGGCGATGCTATTGGTTCCAGCCTTGGTTTAAAACATTATCTGAAAGCAAAAGGAATTCATGCAGAGGTTATCGTTCCTAACGATTTTCCGAAGTTTCTGAAATGGATGCCGGAAGCAAAAAAAGTGCTGATTGCAGACTACAAAAGAAAATTAGCTTCTGATCTTATTTATGAAGCAGATGTTATTTTCTGTCTGGATTTCAATGCGCCTTCCAGAATTGGGATTTTGGGAGACTGGCTTACGAATTCCAGAGCGAAAAAGATTCTTATCGACCATCATCAACAGCCTGAAAAGTTCGATTTTGTTTATTCCGATACCGTAATTCCTGCGACCTGTCAGATGGTGTATCATTTCATAGAAGCGATGAATGATGAAAATCTTGTGAATAACGATATTGCAGAATGTCTTTATACCGGAATTATGACGGATACAGGAGGTTTCAGATTCCGTTCTACAAGTGCAACCACGCACAGAATTATTGCCAATCTTATCGAACACGGAGCAGATCCTGCAATGATTACTTCCAATACATGGGATACGAATACCGTTTCCCGTCTTCATTTATTAGCCCTGATTTTAGGAAGAATAGAAGTGGTAAAAGACGAAAAAGTAGCTGTTCTTTATTTAACAAGGGAAGAACTGAAGGAATATGGCTTCCAAAAAGGCGATACGGAAGGTTTCGTTAATTACGGTCTGAGTATTTTAGGCGTAAAAATGGCAGCATTCTTTATGGAAGATCTATATGAAGATTTTATTAAAATTTCTTTCAGAAGTAAGGATGATATGGATGTGAATCAATTCTCAAGAAAATATTTCAATGGGGGAGGTCACATCAATGCAGCCGGAGGAAAATCTTACGAATCTTTGCAGGGAACTATTGAAACATTTAAAGTGAAAATAGAAGGAGAGGAGAGTTTGTAAGTTTGATTTAGGTTTAGGCTGAGATTGAGGTTAAGTTTAAGGTTTAGGCTGAGAAAGCTGCATATATTTTTCATTCAGAAAGAAATAAACTCGGGTGAATAATCTGGATTTTATTGATTTTAAATTCCTGAAAAATAATCAACGCAGAATTTAAATCTTCTTTTGAAGAGATGGCTTCTTCGCTCCTAAACTACATTTGCAGGCCTTCAGTCTGTCCGCAATAACACTCACTCACATTCTAAAAACTCTCAACGCTATAACTCTAAAACTCCAAAACCCTCAAACCCTCAACTCTAACTCCTCGAATATCCCTTTTCCTCAAGCTCTTTACAAGTGTATTCATAAACTTCCTGAAACATAATATCTAAGAATTTTTTGTTGAAAAGACTGAATTTCGTCATCTTCGGAGGATCCAGAAAAATATCACAGGTCTTGGCTTTGGAATACACGGATTTTGCGATGGCCAAATGTAAAATCCGGTCAAATTCCTTCATTAAGCTCATTCTTTCAAGGCTGTCATAACTGATAGAATTCACGTGGGAAGCAATCAGGAAATCGCATTTGTCTACAATCGGTTCAATCGGAAGATTGTCTAAAACACCGCCGTCTACATAAATTTTTTCGCCAATTTTCACCGGAGGCAAAACAAAAGGAACGCTTGAAGAAGCCAATAACGGGATGAAAAGTTTACCTTCCGAGAAAAAATCTACAATTCCGTGCGTCATTTCAGTGGCGGCAACATACAAAGGAATTTTTAAAATGTTAAAATCATCTTCCGGAAAATGATCGGTGAAGAGTTTCAGAATAAATTTCGAGCTGAAAATTCCGTTCTTGGAAAGTTTAAGGTAAGACCTCGAAAAAAAAGTAGTCTGTTTTACAATTTCCATCATTTCATCCGGAGATTTTCCGAAAGAATAAAACGCTCCTACAATAGATCCTGCACTGGTTCCTGAAATAATATCCGGTTTCAGATCATACTCTTCCAAAGCCTTTAAAACCGCAATGTGAGCAATTCCGCGCATTCCTCCGCCTGAAAGA
Source organism: Chryseobacterium sp. VD8 (assembly GCF_037149975.1). Taxonomy (NCBI): domain Bacteria; kingdom Pseudomonadati; phylum Bacteroidota; class Flavobacteriia; order Flavobacteriales; family Weeksellaceae; genus Chryseobacterium; species Chryseobacterium sp. VD8. The sequence continues at coordinate 15,606 of NZ_JBBCQL010000045.1, forward strand.
GTCAGACCGATGACGGGTTTCTTTTTTTTGAAAGAGAAAAAATCCAGCATACTAAAAGACCAAATGTTTCGGCATATTGTGAAGAAGCTCCGTATTGATGATCTCTGCGCAGATTACAGGCTTTTCCCAATGTCCGTTGTGTCCGCAATCGAGAATGTAGGATTTAATGTTGGTGCGGTCGGGAAGATATTTAATCATGGTTTCGGTTTTCACCGCGTTGTCATGTTTTCCGGCAAGAATCAAAATTTTTGCCTCAAGATTTTCCATAATATGCTTTTTGTCCGTCCGTTCCACCATTCCTTTTACGGAAGCCAATGCTCCAAGATTATTCGTAGAAAGGGCAACTTCCAGTGCGGTTTCTATTTTTCCTTCCAGAATGTCTTTTTCGTTCGGATTGAACAGGTTCGGAACTCCCGCTCTTGCGTAATGCGCGAAAGCATCTTTGATGATGCGGTAACTTTTGATGCGTTGTTCTTTCTTTTCAGCATCATCCGGAAAATACGTGGAGAAAAATAAAGTTAAACTTTTCAGGTATTCAGGATGTTTTTCTGCGAAAGCCAGAGAAACGTACCCTCCCATCGAATGTCCGAGTAAGTGAATTTTGGTTATATTTTCATGATCCAAAACTTTTTTTACCTCTTCCGCCATCAGTTCCATTGTCTGAACTTCCGCAATGATTTCGGATTGTCCATGACCGGGAAGATCTATTTTTAACAATGAAAAATTGTCGGAAAGATGAGGTTCCATATCGCTCCATATAGAAAGATTTTCCATAAAGCCGTGAAGCAGAACCAAAGTTTCTTTTCCGTTTCCTTTTCTCTCGAAGTTTAACATATTTCAGTAATTAAAAATTAAAAGTGAATGTCAATATATTCAACAAATCCCGAACCATTTACCATATCCTGAAGTCGATATGTTTTTCCGCCGTCCTTAGACATGAAAGTTTTTGTTCCTTTTCTGGTATAAGGTTTTCCGTTGTCGTTTGCTGAAATACTTTCTGTAATTTCTCCTGTAAAATTCATGTGTTTGTCTGAAACAACTGCCATAAATCCTTTTATTTCTACGGTGTTTTTTCCGGAGCTGATATTTCCTGAAACGTCGTAATGGTCTCTTTCACCATCAATTTTTTTGAAATTTACAGAACCTGAATTTTTAATTGAATTATGGGTGAATTTATGAGATCCGCTGAAATCTTTAAAATGATTTTTGGATTTTATGCTGTCGTTGATTTTTGTTCTCGCCGTGTTAATCGAATCGATGATTTTTGTACTGTCGGTCTTATCGGAAGTAGAAGTTGCTTCTTTTTTGGAGCATGAAATAGCAAAAGCGGCTAAAACAACTGCGGTTAAAAAGTTTTTCATTAATGAATAAATTATACTCAAAAGTAAATAAAAAATACAAGACTAAGTTTAAAATCGATTCAGTGTATTGACTAATTAAAGCATTTTTCCATTTTCATCAAAAGAAGTCCATTTACCTGTCTTTTTATCGTCTTTGTATTGACCTTTTGTTTTTATTTTTCCATTCTTATAATATTCACAATATTCTCCATTTTTCTTTTCAAGCATATCTTCATCATTAAAAATAAAACTAATGGAATATTTCTTTTTAATCAGGCTCGTATTGTTTTCATAGAATTCATGTACTGTCAATTTGTTTTGATTTTTTAAAGGATATTCTCTGCGGATGATTTTATTATTAAGATCCCGAATGTCGCGGTATACTAATCTGTTATGGAAATAATAATTAAATGTTTTATAAGATTCTTCATTTTCATACCATCCCCAACCATTAAACTCTTTATTGTTCTGTGTGTTTATAACTTTATAAAGATCATTGTGTTTATTAAAGTGTAAAGAAAGATTATGATGTTCTACAGTATCTTTTATTTGAGCATTTAAAAATACGGTAGAGCAGAGAATTATGAATATTGCTTTTTTAATCATTTTTAAAAGAAATTTATAAATAAAAAAGAGCATTTTAAAAATGCCCTTCTTATTTTATTTGGTTAATTCTTCGTAAACTTTCTTTTCCCAAGGTTTAATGTCGGTAACTCCGTATCGTTCTTTTTTCGAAATAGCGATGTTATCCAGAACATCTACAAAGTTTTTATAGTTTGCGTCGTCTGTAGGTTCAACGATAATGGTGAATTTTCCCTTGTTTGGAGCGTTATTGTAGGCTTCAGAAATAATTTTAGTGATATTAATTCCGCTAAAATTTGTTTCTTTTAAATTATTTTTATTTAATTCTTCCTTATAACTTTGATGATAAAAAACTCGATTGTTCTTTCCTAAAATAAAAGTGATTTGATTTTTTGTATCAATAACGAAATCATCAATTATTGTTTTACGATCATGATCTTTCGCCGGCAATCCTAAATCCATCACATTAGGTTTTGTAAAATTCGTGGTAAACATAAAAAAGGTGATGAGTAAAAATCCCAAGTCTACCATTGGAGTCATGTCTACGCGGATCAGTTTTTTTCTTTGTTTGCTTCCTCCCTGCTTCTCTTGTGCAATAACTTCAGCCATAATTAATAGTTTTTAAAATGTTAAACAATTTTCAATAAAGAGTATTGTATCTCTATTTTTGTTTTTGAATCAATACAAAGTTTATACCTAAATTTTAAAAATGGTATTAATTTAACATTTTAATTGTTAGTTTGAATTTAAATATGTTTAAAAATCAATGAATTAAAAATGTTCTGTCAGCAGAAAACATTGATAAAAGGTTTTATAATAAATATTTGATTTATGACTACCTGATTTTTTAATCAGGATAACTTTCATTTAAACGCAACGCTCGGAAAATTTTTGAATAACTTGAAAGTAAGGACGTTTCACTCAGCGATGGCTTTATGTTATCACTTGCTGAAAGAAGTGCCCTTTCGAACCAAAAATAAAAAAGCATAGTTATATTAAATCTCACTGATTTTTGAATAAGGATGAATTTCATTTAAACGCAATGTTCGGAAAGTTTTTGAATAACTTGAAAGTAAGGGCGTTTCACTCAGCGATGGCTTTATGCTATCATTCGCTGAACGAAGTGTCTTGCGAACCAAAAATAAAAAAGCAAAACTATATTAAACCTCCCTGATTTTTGAATAAGGATGAATTTCATTTAAACGCAATGTTCGGAAAGTTTTTGAATAACTTGAAAGTAAGGGCGTTTCACTCAGCGATGGCTTTATGCTATCATTCGCTGAACGAAGTGTCTTGCGAACCAAAAATAAAAAAGCAAAACTATATTAAACCTCCCTGATTTTTTAATCATGGTAAGTTCGTTTAAACGCAATGCTCGGAAAGTTTTTGAATAACTTGAAAATACTTTTCCGTTCGCAAGGGCGTTTCACTCAGCCATGGCACTGTGCTATCATTTGCTGAACAAAGTGCCCTTGCGAACCAAAAATAAAAACATAGTTGTATTAAATCTTGTGGTCGTTGCGTTTAATAATTATCTATATCAATCGTGTTTTTTTGTGATTATCTCATTTTAAATAATGGCAACTTTCATTTAAACGCAACGCTTGGAAAGTTTTTGAATAACTTGAAAGCAAGTGCGTTTTACTAAGCGAAGGGTTTGTGCTATCATTCGCTGAACGAAGTGTCCTTGCGAACCAAAAATAAAAACATAGTTATATTAAATCTTGTGATCGTCGCGTTTAAATGAAACTCATCCAAATTAGATTATTTAAAAAAAAGTATTAAAAAAGCCTCACCAGAAAAACTGATAAGGCTGATTTATGAGAATTGAATATATTATTTATTCTGTTTATAATAATTTACCCCACATTCAAGGAATTTTTTGAATTTTTCTTTCTCCATATATCCTGAAACCGGTGTGTTGATTACTTTTCCGTCCGGCGTTAATAAAACATAATGCGGCTGGGAATTATTATTGAAATTCACCTGCTGGAAAAGACTCCATCGGTCACCGATCGTTTTTACTTTTTTCACCTGTCCGTCACCAAGATCAATTTTTGTTTTCTGATCTTCAGGAAGTTCTTCTTTATCATCCACATAAAGAGAAGCCAGAACAACGTCGTTTTGAAGGATCGGTAAAATATCCGGTTCGCTCCACACAAATTCTTCCATTTTCCGGCAGTTTTCACATCCGTAACCCGTGAAATCAATTAAGATCGGTTTGCCTTCTTTTTTCGCTAATTCAATGGCGGTAAAGAAATCGTGTTCAGGATGCATTCCCAGAATTCCGTCTTTTTCGTCATGGAAATAACTTACATTTAACGGAGGTAAAATTCCGCTTAATAATTGCAGTTTTGGTCTGTCAGAAGGAATTAATCCCTGAACGAGATACACCACAAAACCAATTCCTAAAATCCCTAAAATTTTTCTGGTAACAGAAATTTTCGGTTTCTTGTCGTCATGCGGGAATTTGATTAATCCAAATAAATAAATGGCTAAACCAATCGCTACAACGATCCAGATTCCGATGAAAAGTTCTCTTTTAATGAAAAACGTTTTAGAAACCAAATCTGCTTTGGATAAGAATTTTAAAGCAAGAGCCAGTTCCACGAAACCTAAAACAACTTTCACCGTATTCATCCATCCTCCTGATTTCGGAAGACTTTGCAATGCCTGCGGAAATAAAGCCAGCAAACCGAAAACGATTGCCCAAGCCAATCCGAATCCTGCCAAAGCAAAAGTAAGCAGCATCGGAACATTAGCAGAACCCGTAATCGCGCTTCCTAGTAAACTTCCCAAAATAGGACCTGTACACGAGAAAGAAACGATAACCAGCGTTAAAGCCATAAAGAAAATTCCGATAATTCCACCCGCTTCTTCCGCTTTTGAAGATTTATTGGCAATAGAACTTGGCAAAGTAATATCATAATAGCCGAAGAAACTTCCCGCGAAGAAAATAAAAATGATGAAGAACGCAATATTCAGCCAGACATTGGTTGAAATTTCATTGAAAATATTTCCTGCAATTCCATCAATTAAATGGAAAGGAACACTTAATAAAACAAAGATCAAAAGAATGAAAAACCCATAGATCAAAGCATCTCTTTTTCCTTTTGCCGGATTTTTATTTCCTTTGGTGAAGAACGAAACCGTTAAAGGAATCATCGGGAAAACGCACGGCGTTAACAAGGCAATTAAACCTCCGATAAATCCTAACAGCAGATAGGTCCAGTAGTTTTCGCTGATTTTTGATGATCCTGTTCCGCAGTCCGTTAATGGTTTCTGGAAATTAATGGATTCTATTTTTAAATTTTTAGGATCAAGTTTTTGGGTTTCTGCAGTTGGAACAGCAGGTTGAACAACATTACCCAACGTATCCACAACTGGCTGCAAAGAATCTTTTGCCGCTGTTTTTTCATCGGTTTTTATTTCTTCAGCCGCACCTTTTGGCGTAACCTGTTTGTTGAATTCCAGCGTATTGGGAGCAAGACAGACTCTGTCGTCACAGGTCTGATACGTAATTTCAGCAACAACATCTCCTGGTTTTGTTCCGTCTTTCAGCTTAAATTTCTGCTTGAAACCTGCGGTATTGGAGTAGAAAATAATTTTTCCGCCGAAAGCCTCAGAAAATTCTTCATGCTTTTTACCCACTTCGGTAAATTTCCCGATCAGTTCGATGTTTTTTCCTGAAACTTTATAATCAGTAGGAATTCCCGTATCTTCCGGAATGTCTTTGGAGTAAATATGCCAACCGCTTTCCATCGTGGCATTCAGGACGGCTTCGTATTGGTTGTCGCCCAATTCGTTGATGGTAAATTTAAATTTTACAGGATTTTTGATTTGTCCCGAAACTGCAAGCGTAATAAAAAAGAAAAGCAGCAACGGAATTTTATAAATCGAAGAGAATTTCATATTGTAATTTTATGTAAATACTTTACTACAAAAGTAACTGTTTTTTGCAGATTAATCAACCGAAGAAATCTTCCTCAGCCTTTTTTCTATGGCAAGATTGTTTTTCAGCGCAGAAAATCCCTCTTTGATATCCAGATAAGGAAATCCTGTTTCGTGGTTTTTTCTGCTGATTTCTGCCATGATGTTCCAGTGTTTTGCAATTTCTTTCCATGCAAAAAATAAGGAGTGTTTCGGATCGTACATATGCGTTGGTTCACTTTTAGCACCGTTTATTTCGATGATTTTAAAGTTTTCTCCGTTTTTTAAAAGTTCCAGATTTTCAAACATTACATCTAATCTCCCGAAGTAAAAACCGTTGACTTTGGTACAGATTTCATTTATTTTTTGTTCTAATTTTTCTGTAACTTCAGATGAAATATCAATAAATTTTGCACCTCTCGTATGGCTTCCGAACGGGATCAGAATAATTTCTTCGTTTTCAGGAACTGTTTTCTGCATTTCGCTTCCCATTTTCTGTTCTATAGCTTTGATCTGGAACGCACTTCTGGGATTTTCCATCACCAGTTCTCTCAAGGTTTTTCTGCCGTTTCCTTTTACGGAAAGAAATTCTTTTTTTACCATTCCTGTGATCTTTCCTTTTTTTTCGTCTGGAAAACGGTGGTAAAAAATCCCGACTTCATGCTGATAATTTATCTTTTCCTGAATTAAAAAATCACAGTCATTATTTTTTTGATAATCTTCCAGTTCGTTTACATTTTCCACCTGAACAACGCCCAAACCTTTCAATCCGATATTGGGTTTTACAATAACGGGGAAATTGATGGTTTGTGATTTTAATTCAGATAAAATTTCGTTAAATGAAATTTCTGAAGACACAAAAACCGTTTTCGGAATCCAGTTTTCGGGAATCAGATCGTAGATTTCTTTTTTACTTTCCATTGCCATTCCCCCATATTTTATAGAAGGATTCGCTCCGTGGAAGAACAAAAGCGTTTTTGCTTTATATGCACAGTACAGCCAAACCGGAAAAAGCGGCAGGTAAATGGAAAAAGTAGACCAGTATTCCCAATGTGCAATTTTATGAATGCGATGTTTGAGCTTCATTTTTGAGGAAAATTTTTTCGGGTTTTGAATCTGGGTTCAGTCGGTCGTAATGTTTCAGTGTCATTTCATCGGAAATAACGAGCTGCGTCGTACTGATGGTTTGTATCGTATTTTGCCTTTTGATGGTAATTCCGTTTTCCAGATCATCGGTTTTCTGATGGTGGAAATCTAAAATATCTTCTTCGGAAATCGGCTTGGTTTGCAGAAATTCTTTGAAAATTTCCCTTCTTTTTTCCTGTGCTTTTGCATCGTACAAAGTTGCGGAAGACCAAATGTACGGAAGATGAGCGTCTAATCTTTTAAAATGTTTTTCGGTTCCGTTCCAGCGAAATTCTGCCAATTGTTTTTCCTGAAAAATGACCAGCGTAAAAGGTTCAATGTTTTCCAAATCAATTAATTCTATTGACTCGAAAATATCTTCTTCCGCTATCAGATCCAAAACAATCAGTCCACGGCTTTTCCGGTAATTTGTTTTTACCGGATGATTTTCAAAAGCACCGTTTAATAAAATGAGGACATTTCCGTTTTCTGAAACCGCAAACCAAGTTCCATTTTTGGTGGCATCTTTCGGATAAAAGATACCTTTCTCACGATGAATTTCCTGTGCAGAACGATTGGGTTTCTCGTCCCTGTTGGAAGTCAGAACAATTTTATTTTTAAGCGGAAAATACGTTACAGTACACATTTAGTTTAAATTTTGGGTTTCTCTGTATTGAATTGTTGAAGGGGCAATTCCGAAATTTTTGTTGAGAAGATGACTCATTTTAATTTCGTTAAAAGCCACTTTTATCAACGCCTGATGATGGATGCAATGCTCAATATTATACAAAATTTCCCGAAAGAAATTGGTCGGAATTTCCAAAGAAATAGTTCCCACGGTTTGATGCATTGTCAAATTTTTGTTGGGTAAATTAATGCTGAAAAGTATTTCGGAAATAATTTCTATCGCCTTTTCGGGATTCTGTTCCAGTTCCGGATTTCTCTGTCTTTCGTCATAGTTAATCTGATTCGTATGGTAAGAGTTCCGTAAAATTTCCAGAAACTCAATAATATGTCTTGTGTGACCGCCAATGGTAGAACCGTCCAGAGAAGGAATACTCTGAGTGTACATTTTTGCCGAAACTTTTCTCAGTAAATTCTGTTGTTCGGTAAGGATCTCGTGTAAGATCTTATAAACCGATTGGTCTTTATTCATACTTTCCTTTTTTAAATTTAATTAAAAGAATCACACAGAAAACAAAAACGGTAAGTGCAAGGTAAAACAATTTTCCGCCATCGTTATTGGTATCGATTCCCAGAATGAAAATGTGTGAAGCAATTGCTCCAATCATCGTTACCAGTCCCAGAACGGCTCCCCAAAAAGTCGTTTTCGGATTCAGAATTAAGAATGCCGTAATGAGTTCCAATACTCCTGAAAAAATCCTTCCGAAAGGTTCAGCGTGAAGTTTTGAAAAAATAGCAACAGAATCCGGATGTGCTGTAAATTTGAAAAATAAAGTCTGCAGTAAAATAATGGCGGGAATTAATCTTAATGCCCAATTGATGTAGTTTTTCATATTTGTAATGTTATTTTTTCTCCAGTAAAGCGTAAGAAAACAGATGATTGTATTGTTGGCAATGAACGACTGCGTATTTGTACTCATCGAAGTTTACGGAACTCGTAAAAGTATAGGTTTGTCCGCCGTTCACAGATTTCAGTTTACCTAAAGAAACAAATTGCGAAGGTTGCTGCTCTTTGCTTACATAAACGTATAGATCCGGACCATTGCTTACTGTGAATTTATCATCGAAAACTAAAGTATACGTTCCATTTTTCTCGTAGATTTCTGCTTTTCCGTTCACATTATTTCCATAAGGACCCTGCATAAAATTTCCGGAATATTTTAAGACCGAATTTTCGGGAGCCATTTCCATCAAGTCTTCCGTAGAAGTATTTTCTCTGATGCAGGAAACTAAAAACAGGGATGATAATAGTAATGTAATAAATGTTTTCATAGTCTTATTTTGTAGTTAATTTTTTCCAGTTGAGATCAGCCTGTTTTTTAAGTTTGTCTTCGTTTTTATTCCAGGAATTGAGTGTATTATTGAATAGCTTATTATAGAAGAGATAGGTTTTGCCATCAATAACTT
>NZ_JBBCQL010000046.1:0-24449 GCF_037149975.1 Chryseobacterium sp. VD8
CCAAGTAAACAAAAGAACAATTTTCAACAAAATAAAGCGGGAGCAGATTTTTCTGAAAAAGAAAAACATGATCAGCTCCTGAAAAATTTTGAAAAGAACAGCAGAGAAACACTCTTCGCTGAAATTTTATATTTTAAAACCAGAGTTTCAAAAGTCAGAAATAAAGATTATTTGGACGTTGTAAGTTAAATTTAAATTCAATTATTTTTAAACCAAACAGCAGATTTACAATTAATTAATGTAAATCCAATTCAAATCAATAATCTAAAAATTTACTTATGAGCAACGAGCTTCAAAATATAAAAAACCGCTTCGGAATTATCGGAAACTTTCCGGCTTTAAACCGTGCTTTGGAAAAAGCCATACAGGTCGCACCAACCGACATTTCAGTCCTTGTGATCGGGGAAAGTGGAGTAGGAAAAGAATTTATTCCAAAAATTATCCATTCAGAATCCAAAAGAAAACATCAGCCTTATATTGTCGTTAACTGTGGTGCAATTCCCGAAGGAACCATCGATTCCGAACTGTTCGGGCACGAAAAAGGAGCGTTTACAGGAGCCACGGCAACCAGAAAAGGGTATTTCGAAGTTGCGGATGGTGGAACGATCTTTTTGGATGAGGTAGGGGAACTTCCTTTACAGACGCAGGTTCGTTTACTTCGTGTTTTGGAAAGCGGCGAGTTTATGAAAGTAGGTTCTTCGCAGGTTCAGAAAACCAATGTAAGAATTGTCGCTGCCACGAATGTGAACATGATGAAGGCAATTCAGGACGGAAGATTCCGTGAAGATCTTTATTACCGTCTCAATACAGTGCAGATCGATATGCCGCCTTTACGCGAAAGAAAAGGGGATATTCATTTGCTTTTCAGAAAATTTGCCATCGATTTTGCTGAAAAATACAGAATGCCGGAACTTGAACTTGAGCCAAGTGCAGTACATTACATAGAAAATTATACGTTCCCCGGAAATATTCGTCAGCTAAGAAATTTAGTGGAACAAATGACGGTCGTAGAAAGAAACAGACACGTAGAAGTTGAAAAACTGGCGGAATACATTCCCATGGAATCACATCTTCCAATGGTTGTCAATACACCGAATACACCAAAGCAAAACGATTTCGGAAGCGAAAGAGAAATCATGTATAAAATTCTATTTGACATGAGAAACGATATTAATGATTTAAAATCCTTAACTTCGGAATTGATAAAAAACAGAGGAACATCCGATCTGAGCAGTCACGAGAAAAATTTAATCAACAGAATTTATACTCCTGAAACACAGCAGAATGTGGCTCCCGGTTCTTTACTGTATTTTGAAAACAATAATAATCATAATCCGGTAGTTCAGAATCCGACAATTATTTCAGAGCCGGACAACAGCTACGAAGATATTGAAGATATTGAAATTGAAGAAAACAGACCCGAATCTTTATCCCTTCAGAATAACGAAAAAGATTTGATTATCAAAGCATTGGAAAAGCATAAAGGAAGAAGAAACAAAGCGGCAGATGAACTGGGAATTTCCCAAAGAACTTTATACAGAAAAATAAAACAGTATAACTTAGAAGAATAATAAACTAAAAATTAAATCATGGTGAAAATTAATGCAAAACCGGTCAATTTCAAATTAGGAGATTACATCAGCGACGGATACGAATTCTACAAAGCAAATTTTGGAAATTTGTTGGGCGCTTTCTTCCTTGCAATGATTATGTCGATCATTCCTTTTTGCGGACTTTTGGCAGTGGGAAATTTTTATAAATATTGCCGTGATTTAAGAGCCGGAAGACAGGTAAGCGCAGGAGATATTTTCAATTTTGATAATTTCACGCCTTACTTTATGATTCAGCTTATTTTATTCGCAGGAATAATGGTTATTTATATTCCCATGTTTATCATGATGGTCGCAATGGGAGAACAGGATCCTTCCGCCGGACCGCCCGCATTTTTTTTCATTTATATGTTTTTTGTGTATGTTGGGATTTTATTTGTAGCCCTGAAAGGTTTTTATATGCCCGCTTTAATTTCACTTGCAGGAGTTACAGAGATTAAACAGGCATGGAAAATCTCTTCGGTGATGAGTAAAGGAAACCTTTGGTCCATCTTTTTATATTCACTGGCGGTAGGATTTTTATCTCAGTTAGGAGTTATAGCATGTTTTATTGGCTTGATTTTTACAATACCTTTTGCATATGCTTCTCATTATTTTGCATACGAAGATGCATTAAAGCAGGTTACTTATGACGAAATTCAGGAAATTGGAATTAAAAATGAATTTTAAAATTAAAAATATTAAAATCGGACAGCCGAAATTTTGGCTTTTGGTGCTGTGTTTATCAGTGCTTAATTCGTGTTACAGTTTTACGGGATCATCTCTTAAAGATGAAAAAACAATTCAGATCAATGAATTTCCCAACAATGCCTCTTTGGTAAATCCCACATTGTCGCAACAGTTTTCAACAGATGTCCAGAACAGATTCCTTCAGAGAACCACTCTGAAAGGGACAAAAGAAAATCCCGACATTCTGGTGGAAGGTGAAATAACGGATTATTCTATTACACCGACAACGATTGGTTCCAACACGGTTACCAATCAGAGCACAGGAGGAGTTGTACAGCAATCTCAGAACAAACTTACCATCACGGTGAAAGTTCATTACGAGAATAAGCTTCATCCGGAGCTGAGTTTCGACAGAACATACAGTGATGAAGCGGTGTTCAACAGCAGCCTTTCCCAGTCTGAGATAGAATCTTCTCAGGTGAAAATTGCGACGGACAGAATTATAAACAAGATATTTAACGATATTGTAGCGAATTGGTAAGATGAATCATAGAGTTTTAGAATTATTAAAGACCCCGAAAAACATTCAGTCAGAGGATTTACATCTTCTGAAAGAAGAGATTAATTCTTTTCCCTATATTCAGAATATCAGAGCGTTGTATTTGTATGGGGTACATCTGTATGATAAAGACAATTATCAGAAAGTACTTTCTACAACAGCTGCTTATACCACAGATAAAAAGATTCTTTATCAGCTGATTAACGGTAAAATTCAGCTGAAGCCGAAACCTGAAATAAAACAGGAAACGGTAAAGGAAAAAATCATTCCTGCGGAAAATCCGCTTAAGATTTTGTATCAGACAAAAGCGGGTAGTTTTCCGCTTAAAAGAGAAGAAAATCCTGTAGCTGAATCTCAGCAGCAAATCGTTGAGGAAACGGTACCGCAAATCCTTACATCAGAAGAAGAAAACCGCATTCTTCCGCCTCCGAGAGAAGAAATTAAGCATTTGTATGTAAACGGAGAACGAAACAGAATTCTGTTCGAAGGAGAAGAAAATTTCCTTGAAGACAATACTTTTGAAACTATTGATCTCGAATCCACACTGGAATCCGGTTCTATCGTAACTCAGAAAGCTGAGAAAAAAGAAGAGCATGCTTCGGAAGAAAAACCGACTGAAAATATTCCGGCTGTAGAAGAAAATGAGGAATTCATTCCTGAAACTACCGTTGAAGAAGAAAACTTAAATTCTAAGCCTGCGCAAGAGGAAATTCCAGATAATTCGGAATCAGAATCCTCTGAACAGGAAGCTGCATCTGCAATTCAGGTTCAGGAAGAAGAAAATGAATCAACAGAAGAGCAGTCTGATCATATTTCAGATAAAGCTGAAAACCCAGAAGAAAAGCCTTCTGAAGAAATTTCAGAATTTACCCCTGAAACGATTGTTGAAGAAGAAAATCTAAGTAATGAAACTGAAAAAGAAGAAATTTCAGAATCAGAATTAAATTTCCATGAGACAGAAGCTTTCCTTCCGGAAGTGCAGGTCTCTGCAAATGAATCTGTTAAAGAACCGGAAAATGAGAGTAATGAGTCTGGAAATTCGGAAATAACTGCATCGGAAGAGTCTGCAGAATTTACGCCTGAGACCATTATTGATGAAGATCAGATTTCATCCGATAAAGAAGAAAAAACGATTCAGAATGATTCTGAGCTAAGTTTCCACGGAACAGAATCTTTTCTTCCGGAAGTAAAAATTCAGGCAAATACAGAAGAAAAAATTACGGAAGCTCCACAGCTTAACCTCAATAAACATGAAGACGAAATGCGCCGTCTGATTGAGGAAGTGGAGAAGAAAATGAAGGAAAAAGCAGCTGCGGAAGAACATAAAAAAGAAGAAGAACCTGAAAATATTGGTCACGACATCAGTTTTGCTGAAATCCAAAGTTTTGAAGTAAAACCTGTTGAAACGGAAACTCAGGAAGAAATTAAAACGGAAAATCCAGCAGCAGAAAATAATTCAGAACAGACAGAGGAACCAAAATCCAAAGTCACTGAAGAAAAAGAAGAAATTCCGGTAAAAGAAGAGACCAAGGTGCAGTCTGCATGGAAACCAATGTCTTTCGATTCCAACCTTCCCGATTCTCTGATCAGTAAATCTCCCGAAGTTGTTCAGCCTAAAGCTGAAGAGCAGAAAGCAGATGAAACAATGGAAATTCAGCAACCGGAAATTGGAGAGCAGAAGCAAATAGCAGAAGCCGAAACTGAGCCGAATTCTGAGGAAGAAAGTGTAGTTTCTGAAATCTCTGAAGATACCGTTGAACAAAATACGGATGAAAATGTTTCTGAGTGTTCAGAAGAAAATAAAGAGGAAGTTTCGGTAATGAACGTTTCGTTTTTCGGATCGGGATGGACGATTCCTCAACCAGAAAAAGAAAAAATGACAGAAGAACCCAAACAGGAAAGCAAAGAAGAAGAAAATACAGTTGAAATTCCTGTGGAAAAACCTGCAAAAACAGCCAAACCGAATACCTTTGACAGCAATGTTCCGGGATTCATCAATACATGGCAAAGCTGGCTGAAAATCGACAGAACGGAAGAAAAACCTAAAGAGGAGAAAACCGATCTGAAAACAAAAGTGATTGAAACTTTTATCGAAAACAACCCTAGAATCAGTCAGTTAAAAGAAGAAAGTACATTTGTCGTGAAAGAAAAAGGAGACGATATCTCGCATTTGATGACAGAAACACTGGCAAATCTTTATTTTGAGCAGAAATTATACACCAAAGCCATAAAAGCATTTGAAATTCTGATCAAGAAAACCCCTGAAAAGAAAAAATATTACGAAGGTAAAATTCAGGAAATTAAAGATTTCAGAACCAAAGGATAATCTAAAAACGATCGAATGAGCTTATTATCAATTAACGTTTTTCACATTCTTCTTGGTGCGGTTGCGGTCATCATCTTATACATTGCGGCAATTGCTGTTCTGTTGAGAACAAAATCAGGAATTCTGCCTTACATGGCATTAATCCTTTTTCCCGTCATAGGTCCTTTGGGAATTCTTCTTGGAAATTATAACAGGAAAGCAAAATAAACAAAAGAGCGGAGAATTTTTCCGCTCTTTTTCTTTTTATGTCTGTTGAGGAAGTTCTTTATTTTTCCTGAATTTCCGCCATAGTTTTCGCCCGAACAGGATAACTCCTATAACAATTAAAATTGCACAAATTCCGGCAATAACAGGAGCTGCCATTGCCAGAAATGCCATGATTCCTGCTCCGGCTGTTTCTGCAGTTCCGACGACCGAATTTCCCAAACCTCCCGTAGTTGCAGTAGAAGCGGCGCGAAGTCCCGCAAATCCAGAACTGATGGTGGCCGCAGTTCCGCCTCCCGCAATTAAAGCTAAAGCCCACTGTGGAAAAGTTCCCAGATCTGCAAACTGACTGGCAAACAAAACAGAACCTGCAATCGTCGCCATCGGAACAGAAATCGTATCCAGCAAATGGTCTACAAAAGGAATATAATAGGCTAAAATTTCTACAACGGTTGCAATTCCGGTTGTGATTAAAGTGGGAAGTCCGGAAAGCCATTCAAAATTTTCGCTCATGGGAATCCAGTGCATATAAGAAGCAAGACTTACGGCAAACATCGGAAGAAATACCCGGAATCCGCTTGCTGCAGCCAGTCCGATACCAATAAACGCACTCAGAAGATAGGGTAAATAAGGAACGTTGTCTAACATATTAATTTTCAGATTGATTGTTTTCCCGAAGGTACAAAAAAATAAATTCTGAGAAATTTTCTGATAAAAATACTGTTGAATGAAATTCAACCTGAAAATTAAACGATAGAAAAGATTAAGACTTCTTCTGAGCCTGACAAAGTTTGATAAACTGCGCTTCTACATCCTGAAATTTTTCGGGCATTTCCGGAGAAGCCCAAAACATCATCGCCATTGTTTTATCGCCAAAAGCTTCTTTAAAAAGATCTTTATTCAGACGGTAACATTCTCTTAAAAGTCTTTTGATACGGTTTCTGTGAACCGCTTTTTTAAAATATTTTTTGGAAACCGAAACCGCAAATTTCGTGCTTTCAACAGGAGTTGTCGGTTTGTTTTTAAGAATAATGATTCTCAGATTCCCATTCGTTCTCCATTTACCTTTTTCGAAAAGTAAAGAGATCTCGGTATTTTTCTTGAGTTTTTCGGCTCTGGGATATCTGAAGTTTGTCATGTACGGACTGTAAAGATAGGATTTGTAAGATGGTTTTCCCACAGATTTTAAAAATTCAGGCAAAAAGATTTTTGATTGTCCTTAAAATCTGCGGGGAAAAATTAATTTTTCTTGGTTAAATAATTGATGACTTCCGCTGCGGCATACAACCCGAAAATTGCCGGAATAAAGCTGATGGTTCCGTAAAAAGATCTTTTATAATTCGTTCCGTCCGTCATTTTTAAACTGTCGTCTTTTTGAAGCTCATCAGAAAAAACACATTTAAATCCTTTATTTATTTTTTCTTTTCGAAGCCTTTTTCTTACCTGTTTTGCGAGATAGCAGTTCTGGGTTTTGCTGATGTCTTTCACCATCACTTTGCTCGGATCGGTTTTTCCTCCCGCTCCCATAGAACTTACAAGTTTTATTTTTCTCTTTTTTGCTGCTTTTATCAGACAAAGCTTAGGCGTTACACTGTCGATACAGTCCAGAACGTAATCAAACTTTCCATTGTCAAGAATTTCGTCCATTCTTTCAGGATTCAGGAATTCGTTGATTTTGATGAGGTTAAGTTTTGGGTTAATGTCTAACAATCTTTCGGCAACTACTTCTACTTTGTGTTTTCCTACTGTAGAATGCAAAGCGGGTAACTGTCTGTTAATGTTTGTAATATCTACCGTATCGCCGTCCACGATCGTCATGTTTCCGACTCCGGCTCTTGCCAGAAATTCTGCTGCAAAAGAACCGACACCACCCAAACCGACAACAAGAACTGTTGCTTTATTCAACTTTTCCAAACCCTCCTCTTTTAAGAGAAGCTCCGTTCTTTCCAACCAGTATTTATCCATTTTTTATTGTCTCTAAATTTTCCGAAATCTGTTTGTTTAAATTTTCCAGCGAAATTCCCTTTATTTCAGATACTTTCTCATACAATTCTTCGATGCTCAAATCATCATTGTCTGTTTCCAGAAAGATTTTATCTAAAGGAGTAATTTTCAAAGTATTTTGCAAAGATAAATTATAGAAAACCGCTTTTCCAAAACTCAGGTAAAAATTATTTTTCAGCAGATCTTCCGCAATCCTTTCTTTTTTATTAAAACCATGAATAATCATGGGCTGTTCTGCATATTTTTTAAAAGAAATCACTTCATAAAACTTCCGTACACAATGAATGATTATTGGCTTTTTAACCTCATTTGCGAACCTTATCTGTCTTAAAAAAACTTCTTCCTGAATTTTCTCTCCGGTTTCAGCGAAAGAATCCAGACCGCATTCACCGATTGCAAAACAGTTTTCAAAAATCATGTTTTTCATCCATTTAAACTGATTATCAAGATTATTCACATCAATATCTTTCGGATGAATGCCTATTGAATACGGAAAATCCGGCGGAATCTGTTCAATATCCAGATTGTAAATTCCGTTTGGCATATTTTTCTTATGATGATGAAAGTCAAAAAAATCCATTGATCAAAAATACTATTAATTTAGATTTAACGTAAATTTCTTAAACGAACGTTTATAAATTTGTTAAAAATTTCATAACTTTACTCAAAGTGCACTTCATGAAGAAAAAATTTACAGAAAAGCAAATACATATTTTAGATATCGCGGAAGAACTTATTGCAAAAAAAGGATATGAGGGAACTTCCGTCAGAGATATTTGTTCGAAGGCAAATATCAATGTTGCAATGATTTCTTATTATTTTGGCTCGAAAGAAAAGATGATGTCGTATCTTTATCAGTACAGGGTTTTAAAAACAAGAGAGACTTTTTCAGAATTTGCAGATACCATTAAAGACGGGAAACCGGAAATGCAGCTGAAAGAAATTATTAAATATATTGTTTCCCAGTTATTTAAATATAATTATTTTCACGGATTTGTTACGCAGGAACTTCGCCACACAGAAAATTTAAAAGATGAACTGCTGGATTTTTACCAGCTTTTCGTTAAAAAATTAGACGAAGTCATTAAAAAAGGCGTGGCTTCAGGCGTTTTTACCTTCACTCCCAAACCTGAAGATATTTTAACAACCATTATCGGTTCCACCTTATTTGTGATCCGTAACAGGAATTTTTATGAACTGTATGTTCCGAACAAAAGCGAGGAAACCTACACAAAGGAAGCAGAGAAAAAAGTGAGAATGAATCTTTTAATGACGGTTTTTGCCATTTTGGGATACGCTGCAGACTAAAATTACGTTAAATAATCATAAAAAAAAATCTATTGGCAAAAAAGTTATATTTTTGCAAATTAGTAAATCGGCTGAATAATCCGAAAACTGTTGAACTTTTTATATGAAAAAATATATTTTAGGTATTTTTACTGTAGCAGTAGTAGCTTCGTGCGTAAGTAAGCAGGAAAGAGCAATGAAAAGTGCGGATAAAAATCTTATCTTAAAAACTGCCAATGAAAACTTTGCTAAAAAGAAGTGGAAAAACGCTTTAGCACTTTACGACAGGCTTCCGAACCTTGTTGCAGGAACAGATGATGCTCCCAATGTGGTTTTTAATTCGGCGTATGCGAATTATTACGATAAAAACTACAGATTAGCGGGAAATCAGTTTAAAAATTTTGCGATCAGCTTTCCTCAGGATAAAAGAAGGGAAGAGGCAGCATATATGTCTGCTTTGTGTTACTACGAAGGTTCAATGGATTATAATCTGGATCAGTCTACCACACAAACTGCGATTAATGAGCTTCAGGATTTCTTAAATAATTATCCTAATTCAGAAAGATCTAAAAATATCAATACTCTTATTGACGAATTGTCTTACAAGCTTGAATTCAAAGCGTATGAAAATGCAAGACAGTACTATAAAATGGCAGAATACAAAGCAGCCAACGTAGCATTTGAAAACGTTCTGGAAGATTTTCCGAGTACAAAACTTCGTCCGCAGATTTATGATTACATCGTAAAATCCCGTTACGAGCTCGCTACAAAATCTATTTATGATCTTAAAGATGAGCGTATAGAAAGTGCGTTATCTTTCACAAAACAGATCGAAAAGGAAATGCCGAATACGGAAGTTGCTAAAACTGCTTTGGAAATCAGAAGTAAGCTTGAAAAAGAAAAGAAAGATTTTGCGGTAGTTAAGAAGAAGACAGAAGCAAGAATTGCTGCTTTAACAGAAAAACAGAAAAAGCTGGAAGCAAAGAATGCAGAACAGGCAAAAACGATCCAGCAGGAGAAAGATCAGATAGAAGCAGAAAAGAAAGCAATGCAGATTCAGAGGGACAGTGCAGCGCTTAGCACACCTCCGCCGGCGGCGACTTTCAAAATTAAAAGATAATTCGTAAATTTGCGAACTTAAATAAAAATAATATTCTCAAAATGAGTGTAAAAGATACAAAAGCAGAAGTAAATACCATTACTTACGATAAGGATAAGATTGAAGACAAAGTAGGCTCAATCTACGAAGCGATTGTTATCATGGGAAAAAGAGCAGAGCAGATCAACGCTGAAATTCGTACAGAACTTCACAATAAGCTTGATGAGTTTGCTGTTCATAATTCTACATTGGAAGAAGTTTTCGAAAACAGAGAACAGATCGAGATCTCTAAGCATTACGAAAAACTTCCAAAGCCGACTTCTATTGCAATTGAAGAATGGCTGAACGATGATGTGTACTTCAGAAAAACTGAAGAGAGAAAATAAAAATCAGTGTATTTTTTATATATGAAGGTCATAAGAAAATCTTTTTCTTATGACCTTTGTTGTTTGAACGGCTTTGTGAGAAAAAATAAGTAATTTAGTATTCTTAAAAAATTAAAATTGAATGAGTCTTTCCGGTAAAAAAATTATCATCGCGATTTCCGGAGGAATTGCAGCCTATAAAATCCATTTTCTGATCCGTGATTTTGTAAAAAAAGGAGCCGAAATTCAGGTGATTATGACACCTGATGCAGAAAATTTCGTTACGAAACTCAGTATTTCCACTTTATCCAAAAAGTCGGTATATTCAGACTTTTACAGCGATAACGGGACGTGGAACAGCCATGTGGAAATGGCTTTGTGGGCAGATGTCATGATTGTTGCTCCATGCACGGCAAGTACATTGTCTAAAATGGTTCATGGGTTATGCGATAATCTTGTAATTGCAACGTATATGTCTGCAAAATGTCCTGTTTTTATTGCTCCTGCAATGGATCTGGATATGTATGCACATCCGTCTACAACCAGAAATCTGGAATTGGCAGAAAGTTTCGGACACCATATTATTCCGGCGGAAAGCGGCGAACTGGCAAGCGGATTAATCGGGCAGGGAAGAATGGCAGAACCGGAAACCATAGCACAAACAATCGAAGATTTTTTTGACTCCAAAACTGAAAAAACATTAGCAGGGAAAACGGTTTTAATTACAGCCGGACCAACGTATGAAGCCATTGATCCTGTGAGATTCATCGGAAACCATTCCTCTGGTAAAATGGGGTTTTCTCTGGCGGAAGAAGCCGCAAAAAGAGGCGCAAAAGTAATCTTAATTTCGGGACCGAGCTCTCAGAAAATCAATAATAAAAACGTTGAATTACACAAAGTAACCTCAGCAAAAGAAATGCTATCGAAAGTTCTGGAATTTTATGATACAACAGACATCGGAATTGCAAGTGCTGCCGTTGCAGACTATGCTCCGAAAGAAGTGGCAAAGGAAAAGATCAAAAAGAATGACGAAAATTTAACGATCGAACTGGTTAAAAATCCGGACATTCTTAAAACCATGGGTGAAAAGAAAACCCATCAGTTTTTAGTAGGTTTTGCGTTGGAAACTCAGAATGAAGAGGAAAATGCCAAAGGAAAACTGGAAAAGAAAAATCTGGATATGATCGTTTTAAATTCGCTTCGGGATGATGGCGCAGGTTTTAAAAATGATACCAATAAAATAAAGATATTTACCAAAACGGAAAAAACAGAATTTGATCTGAAATCTAAAGAAGATGTGGCAAAAGACATTTTGGATTTTGTTGAGTCTCAACTTTTAAAATAATTTTAATAAATTTCCGTTCTCAATTTTTAGTAGATAATGAAAAAATTTTTAAGCATATTTTTACTTCTGTTTTTATTCAGTCAGAGTTTTTCTCAGGAGTTACTGGCAACCGTACAGGTAAATTCCCAGCAATTGGGAGGAAGTAACCAGTCTGCCTACAAAGCTCTGGAGAAAAGTCTGAGAGATTTCATCAACAATACAAGCTGGACAGGAAAAAGACTTCAGAATTTTGAAAAAATAAAATCCAACTTCGCGATTGTGATCAGCGAAAGAGACGGAAACCGTTTCAGGGGAAGTATTGTGGTACAGGCAGTTCGTCCGGTTTTCAACACAACGTATGAATCTCCTTTGCTTAACCTTCAGGATACAAGATTTTCCTTTGATTATGTGGAAAATGAAAACCTTATCTTCAACGAAAGACAGTTTTCCGGAAAAAATTTGATTGATGTGATCAGTTTTTACGTTTATGTTATTTTGGGAATGGATGCAGACAGTTTTCAGTCGATGGCAGGAACACAATGGTATCAGAAAGCACAGCAGATTGCACAAAACGGAGAATCTCAGAATACCTATGACGGCTGGAAGCAGATCAATGAACCGAGAAGCCGTTCTATCCTCATCAAAGAAATCATGAGCCCGAACTGGAGCCAACTTCGCGCTACGATTTATTCTTATCACAGAGCCGGACTGGATAATTTGTTTAATCAGGATCAGAGTCAGGGGAAAAAAGTAATTTTTGATGCTTTAATGCAGCTAAAACAATACGAGAATTCTTTTCAGCAGGCATATTTCTTCAATCTTTTCATGGATTCCAAGGCAGATGAGATTTTCAACATCTTCAATTCCGGAAATAACGGAGGAATTGTTTTGGGAGATCTTAAGAATGAAATGATCATCCTTTCGCCAAAAAATACCGAAGCAAGATGGAATAAATGGAAACAGTAATTCTCTTGAATTCTGAAATCTAAAGTTCTATATTTGCAATAGCCAAATAATCGCTATTATCAATGCTTTCGAGAATTTACATTAAAAACTTTGCCCTTATTGATACCCTTGAAGTATCATTACACAACGGTTTACAGGTGATTACCGGAGAAACCGGTGCGGGAAAATCTATCATTTTAGGTGCGCTCCGATTGATTCTGGGCGAAAGAGCAGATGTAAAATCGATCTCAAAAGCAGAAGAAAAAAGCATCGTAGAAACAGAATTTTCCCTGAACAATCAGTTCAAAAAATTCTTTATCGAAAATGATCTGGATTACGAACACCAGACCATTATCCGAAGAGAAATTTTACCTTCCGGAAAATCAAGAGCGTTCATCAATGATGTCCCTGTAACACTGGATATTTTAAAAGAACTGTCTTCACAGTTGATTGATATTCACTCCCAGTTTGAAACGTCGAATCTTTTTACGGCAGAATATCAGTTTAAAATCATTGACGGACTTTCTGAAAACAAGCAGATCATTCATGAGTATCAGAATGAATTTTCAGATTTTCAAAGCCTTAAAACACAGCTCAAAAAACTACAGACGCAGCTTTCGGATTCCAATAAAGAAAGTGATTATAAAGCGTTTCTTTTGAACGAACTTGAGGAACTTCATCTGGATAATGTGGATTATGAAGAACTTCAGAATCAGCTTTCCATTCAGGAAAATGCGGAAATGATCTCCGATAATCTGGCTCAGGTTTTATCAAGATTTCATCAGGAAGAAGTAGGAATTTTGTCATTTTTTAACGAAGCAAAAAATAAGCTTGCCAAAATTGCGGAAGTTTCCCAGAGTTTTGCGGAGCTTGATGAAAGGCTTGAAATGTCTTTTGTAGAATTAAAAGACATTATCTCCGAGCTTGAAGATGAAGCGGAAAGCATAGAAGTGAATCCTGAAAATTTAGCGTTACTGGTTGAATTAAACAACAGAATCAATAATCTTTTTGTAAAGCATAATGTTTCCGATCTTACAGAACTCAAAGAAATCAGGGATCAGTTAGTCGGAGAACAGCAGGGCGCGTCCGAACTGGAATCTCAGATTGAAGAAGTGGAAGAAAATATTTCCAAAAAGGAAAAAACACTTCAGTCTTTGGCTGAAAAACTTTCGAAAAACAGAAAAAAGAGCATTCCTGTTTTCATCAAAAAAGCAGAATCTTTACTGAAAAAACTGGGGCTTGAAAAAGCCAGAGTTGATATTGAACTGCACGATTCTTCGGACTTCAATCCATTTGGAAAAGAAAATATCCAGCTTTTGTTTCAGGCAAACTCAGGATTTCCGTTAAAGCCGATACAGACAGCAATTTCCGGTGGTGAAAGATCAAGGGTAATGTTGGCGGTAAAAAAGATCATTGCAGAAAGTGATGAACTTCCCACTTTAATTTTAGATGAAATCGATACCGGAGTTTCAGGAAAAGTAGCCGAAGAAATCGGAAATCTGATGCGTGAAATGTCTGCCGATATGCAGCTGATCGTCATTTCTCACTTAGCACAGGTTGCCGCAAAAGGAAACAACAATTATAAAGTGCTGAAACAGGACATCGCCGGAAAAACACAATCTACCATTGTCCCATTAAGCGACGAAGAAAAGCTGAACGAGATTGCCCAGTTGCTTTCAGGAAGTAAGATTACCGAAGCGGCTTTGGCGCAGGCGAAAGAATTGATAGGATAAGTTTTAACGAAATAAATGATATAGGACTTCTGGATTTCAGAGGTCTTTTTTATATTTGAATTTTATCCATATCCATGAAACAATTATTAATTGTCATATTCTCGCTCTTTTTACATTTAGTGCACAGTCAAAACTGTGGCTGTTCAAAAAAGCCGGAATTAAAAAACTTAATTTCCTGTCAACCGACAGTATTTAAAAATAAAGCAAAAATATATTGGGAATACAACTGCAATGCTTCATGGATTACGTTTCAAAAAGGGAAAATTCGGCGTAAAATATATTCGCTGGATAAAAAGACAATGGAATTTACGACCAGATTAGGATACATTCAGTGGACTGAATATAAAAATTCATTTTTGATAGAAAACAGCAAGGCTTCCGGATGTTGTGATCCTCATGAATATATTCTTTACAGCAAAGAAACAGGGAAAAAGATTGCTGAACTGGGAACTGCAATTTTTAGCGACGATTCTTCCAAGAATCCTTATGTATTGACAATGTCGGGAAATGATGAAGTATTATTTACTAATCTCAATACCAATCAATCTTGCAGAATAAAAGTTTCTCAAAAGAAAATTGAAAATACGCTGAAAAACTCGGATATATTGTATGCAGAAGAATTGTTTGAAAATTTTCAGTTTAAAAAAGGAATGTTATCCATACAACTAAAATATAAAGATTCCGGAAATTTCTGGAAAAAGGAAAAAATTTTTTTAGATACAGCCAAAGATTGTAATTAATTAAGCTCCTGTATATAAATTCTGTAACAATTCTATCTTTATACAAACTAATGTAATAAAAGATAGCTATGTTTTTAAAATTCCTCAGGTTAGAAATCAAAAGCTTTTTTCGGGGCAGTTCTTTAGGAATCAATCTGGCGATGAAGATTCTTCGTTTTATCGGGATTCTTTATTTTATGGCTTGTCTTGTAGGAGGAGCTTTCGGAGCATTTTTTTATATTCAGGAAGAAATGCATCAGAATCCCATAAAAGTGGTTTCAAAATTCATGATTGCGGCTTGGGCGGTTGATCTCATTGCCAAATATATTTGGCAGGAATTGCCGACGCAGAATATAAAGCCGTTTCTTACGCTCAATATTCCCAAAAAGACATTGGTGAATTATATGCTGGGAAAAACATTTCTGTCAGCTTTCAGTTGGTTCAATTCCCTGTTCCTGATTACTTTTTCCATCATTGCATTATTCAACGGATATGATGTTTTGGGCGTTGTTGAATGGCTGATTGGGATTTCGCTGTTATTTTACCTCAATAATTTTATCAACATTCTTTTTAACGATAAAGAAACCATTGCCATTGTTGTCGGATGTATTTTTGCAGCGGTTGCAGGATTGGCGTATTACAATATTGTTCCGGTTCTGGATTATTCTGAGCAGTTTTTTTATAATTTTTTTGAAAGACCTTATTTTGTAGTGATTTCAATCGGGTTGTTTTTCGGGTTGTGGAGAATCTGCTACAACCATATCCGGAAAATATTTTATCTGGATGAAGGTCTGGAAGCTAAAAAAGAGATTGGAAGAACCGAGAATATTACCTTTCTCAACAAATACGGAGCGATCGGAACGTTCATCAATAACGATATTAAAATGCTGAAACGCAATAAGGTAACGAAAGGAATTTTGTGGGGAAGCATTATGTTTCTTTTCTACGGATTGCTGATGTTTTCGTCACCGATTTACAAAACACCGGCGATGATGATGTTCATGGGATTATTTGTAACCGGAGGATTTCAGTTTATGTTCGGACAGCGGGTTCCCGCTTTCGACAGCTCTTACTATCCTTTGATGATGACGCTGAATGTTCCTTACAAAGAATATCTGAAAGCAAAATGGTGGCTGATGAATATTGTCACTGCTTTTTCCATGATTCTGGCGGTTTGCTATGCCTATTTCGGCTGGGAAATGTATCTTACCTTCTTCGCTGCCGGAATTTACAATATCGGAGTAAATTCCCAGTTTACACTTTGGTCGGGAGCTTTTAACAAAACGCAGATGGATCTTAATGCCAAAGAAAAAAGATTCGGACAGAAAAACAGCTTTAACGTAAAAGCACTCTTGCTGCTGATTCCTAAAATGTTTCTTCCGATGCTTGTTTTCGCATTGATGCAGAAATTTTTCAGTATTACAGCGGGAGTTATCAGTATCGGAGTTCTGGGAGTAATCGGATTTTTCATCAGAGAAAAGATCTTCGATATTATCGTAAAACACTACAAAGTAGAAAAATACAGCACATTAGAAGCATTCAAAAACAAAGATTAATATGATCACCATTAATAATTTAACAAAAACATACGGTAAAGCAACCGTTTTAAATATAGAACATCTGGAAATTCCGAAAGGGGAAACGTTCGGTCTGGTAGGAAACAACGGAGCCGGAAAAACCACTCTTTTCAGCTTAATGCTTGATCTTATTCAGGCTTCTACAGGATTTGTAAGCATAGACGGGATAAAAGTAAATGAATCTGAAGCATGGAAAAACAAAGTTTCCGCTTTTGTAGACGATTCTTTCCTCATCGGTTATCTTACACCGGAAGAATATTTCTATTTCATCGGGGAACTGAGAGGGCAGAACAAAGCTTCTGTTGATGCTTTTTTAAAACAGTTTCATGATCTTTTCAGCGGAGAAATTTTAAACTCCGGAAAATACGTCCGCGATCTTTCCAAAGGAAACCAGAAAAAAGTAGGAATTGTGGGCGCCATCATCGGAAATCCCGAAATCATTATTCTGGATGAACCTTTTGCCAATCTGGATCCTTCCACACAGATCAAGCTTAAAAATTTAATTAAAGAACTGTCTAAACAAGATGGGGTGACTTTCCTTATTTCCAGTCACGATCTTTCGCATACCACAGAAGTCTGCAACAGAATTGTAGTCGTAAACAAAGGGCAATTGGTAAAAGATATTCAGACCAATCCTGAAACTCTGAAAGATCTGGAACAGTATTTTGCCGATCAGATTTCAAGTCCGGCAGAAGAGAATTCTGCATTATAGATAATACCAATACATCAAATTTGAAAATCATACATCAAAAATTGTGGTACATCATTTAATTTTGTGAAAGTTAAAATTTAATCTATGGAATTAATTGAAAAACTGAACTGGAGATATGCTGCCAAAGCAATGAACGGTCAGAAAGTACCACAGGAAAAAGTGGATAAAATAGTAGAAGCTGCAAGACTGGCTCCTACATCAAGCGGTCTTCAGCCTTTTGAAATTATTGTGATTACCAATCAGGAAGTTAAAGAACAGATCAAACCTCATGCGTGGAATCAGCCGCAGATCACAGATTGTTCTCATCTATTGGTTTTTGCAGCGTGGGATAATTACACAGAAGAAAGAATCAACAGAATGTTTGATCTTACCAATGAAGTAAGAGGATTTAAAAATGAAGGTTGGGAAAATTACAGACAAAGTCTTTTAAATACTTACCCGCAAAGATCTGCAGAAGAAAACTTCACTCATGCCGCAAAACAGGCTTATATCGGATTCGGAGCTGCGATTATTGCAGCCGCTTTTGAAGAGGTAGACTCTACACCAATGGAAGGATTTGTTCCGCAAGAAGTTGATAAGGTTTTAAACCTGCAGGAAAAAGGCTTAAAAAGCGTTCTTTTATTACCAATCGGGTACAGAGATGCTTCTAACGACTGGTTAGTGAATTTAACCAAAGTAAGAAAACCAAAAGAAGAATTCATTACAGAAATCAAGTAATTATTGATTATTTTACTCATAGAAACACCCTTTCAATTGCTGAAAGGGTGTTTTATTTATTTTTCGCGAGCTATCTTTTTAGGATTTTGTCTTGTATCAAAAACATCTGCAATTTTAATCAAATGATTTTCCTTGTCTACAGAATAAATAATTTTATAGTTCGATTCTACAAGATAATGATATTTGATGATTCTGTTTTCAAGTAAAAATTCTGTCTGACCCATTTTGGGGTTGTCAATTAATTTATCCGGAGCTTTTAGAATTCTCGTAACAATTTTCAAAGCAACCTTATAGCTTCCTGATGTCAATTCATAGTAGTTAAAAATATCATCAATCTGCTTTTCTGAAAATTCCGACCAAATGATTTTATATTTCACCTTTCGTATTTTGACAGAAGTTCAGAAGTGGTTTTGAATTTTTTATTGTTGAAGTCATCTTCTGATCTTGTAATTCTTTCATTCATTTCTTCTATGGAGAAAGGCTTAAATTGATTTTCTTCATCCATATTTTTAGCTTTCTTCATGAGTTTTTCAAACTGACCAATCATTTCCTCACTCTGAAGGTTGAGAAAAGCCTGTATAAAAGCTAATTTCCTGCTTTGGATATCCATTTTTAGAAATATTTGATAATCAAATGTATAAAAATTATTTTAAAATTAAAATCCCTTTCAATTGGTTTTTTGAAAGGGATTTTTTATTCTATATGTATTTAAATATTAAAACTCAGCATTCGGTTTCCAATCCACCACCGCTCTGATGAAAGCTTCTGCATTTTCCACAGGAATATTCGGTAAAATTCCGTGTCCTAAATTGGCAATGTAACGGTCTTTTCCGAAACGGTTGATCATTTCCGTCACCATTTTTTTAATTGTTTCCGGAGTAGAATGCAGTCTTGCAGGATCAAAATTTCCCTGAAGCGTCATTGTATGATTGGTTAAAGTTCTTGCAAACTCAGGCTTAATCGTCCAGTCAACACCCAAAGCAGAAACCGGCGACTGCGCCATATCTTCCAGAGCAAACCAGCATCCTTTTCCGAAAACCACAACGTGCGTTAAAGGGCTTAAAGCTTCAACGATCTGGTTGATGTATTTCCATGAAAATTCCTGATAATCTGCCGGAGAAAGCATTCCGCCCCATGAATCGAAAACCTGAACCGCAGACACCCCTTTTTCGACTTTTCTTTTCAGATAAGCAATGGTAGTGTCCGTAATTTTCTGAAGAAGCAAATGTGCCGCTTCCGGTTGTGTGAAACAAAAAGACTTCGCAATATCAAAAGCCTTGCTTCCTTTTCCTTCCACACAGTAGCAAAGAATTGTCCACGGGGAACCTGCAAAACCAATCAGAGGAATTTCGTTGTCTAATTTTTGTAATGTCAGTTCAATCGCATCAAAAACGTAGCCTAAAGTATCATTCACATCCGGAACCACCACATTCTGCACATCTTCCATCGTTCTGATGGGATTATCCAGCCATGGACCTACAGATTCCTTCATTTTGAAATCAATTCCCATCGCCTGCGGAACAACAAGGATATCAGAGAATAAAATCGCTGCATCCAAAGGAAATCTTCTGATCGGCTGTACGGTAATTTCGGAAGCAAGTTCCGGTGTCTGACATCTTGTGAAGAAGTCGTATTTGTCGCGTAATGCAATAAATTCCGGCAAATATCTTCCAGCCTGTCTCATCATCCAAACCGGCGGTCTTTCTACGGTTTCTCCGCGAAGTGCTTTTAAGTATAGGTCGTTTTTAATCATAATATACTAGACTTTATTGCCAAGAATGACAATTAAAATATCAATTTTTATTTAAAATCTCTTTTCGGATCAGCTTCAGAACAGAAAGTAATGTGCTTCCTTCCGAAACCAAAATAGGCTTTGAAGTATGCTTTCTGAGTTCATTGGCAGTAGTTTCTCCAATGGAAACCAGAATCATATCCCCAAAAGAATTTCGATTTGCAAAACTACGAACTCCGCTCGGACTAAAAAACACTGCGGCATGATATTTTTCATTTATCAAAGGATTGATTTCCTCCGTATTGTACACCGTTATTTTTCTGTAGCTGATGTTTTGAAGGGGAAGATTTTTGTCAAGCACGTCCAATGCGATGTTTCCACAGAAATGAAGAAATTTTTCCTGCTGACAGTGCATAATGATAAACCGAGAAAGTTCTTCCGCGTTTTTCAGGACTTTAAATGTTCCGAAACCGTTTTTTCTCAGCTCTTTTTTCGTCTTTTCACCGACGCAGTAGATCTTATTGTAGTTTTTCGCCGTAAAATCTTCGTTAGGTTTAAATCCGTTCTTAAAAAATGAACTTACTCCTTTTGCGCTGGTAAAAATTAATGAATAATCTTTGAGATCAAAAGCATAAGTGTTTATAGAACTTGTTTTAATTACCTCAACACAATCAAACGAAATGCTGTCTCCCAATTCTTTGGTTACAATCGCCGGATCTAGGTTTTTGGTAAATAAAATATTCATTACGGTTTATCTTTTAAATGTAAATCGGCGGTCTGAAGCCTTACTTTGTTCATAAAATCCTTTCCCGGATCTTCTTTTCCTGTGAAATAATTCGGGTCAGATTCTCTCCATAGTTTTGAATTTCTGAAGATTCCGTATTCCGAATGTCCGATGAGGTATTCTATTTTATATTTTTGGGTTAAATACCGTATCAGTTGTGCGTTCGCGGAAACCTGTTTGTCCGTAAGGGGTTCTTTTTTACTTCCGATATTTTCAATTCCGATGGCGCAGTAATTCAAACCAATCGTATGTCTGGCAAACTGATTCGGTTCCATCAACTGGTAAACCGTTCCGTCTCTGTCAATGATGAATTGTGAAGAAACATTCAGCGTACTTTGCTTTTTCAGGGTATTTCTTGCGTTTTCAAGATACGTTTTGTTGAAATATTTAAAATTACTTTCCACATTTCCGCCCGCTGTATAATGAAGAACGATCATTTTTGGAACAATCGTCGGTGTTTTCTGAACCAAACCGTGATGCTCTTTCAGATATTCCAAACTTAAACGAACTCTTTCTTCAGAATAATTGATAGGCTTATTGATGATTTTCAGTTCATTTTTTTGAGCTGATGCAAAACCCATCAACATAAAAACCAATAAGCAGATTACATTTCTCGTCATTATTTCTGATATTGATAATGTCCTGTAATGGTAAACTTAAACAAACAATCTTCCAAAACCTGTCCGCCTCCGATATTGTGTACAATGAGATACCTTTTGCCATCGGCAGACTTTCTGTTCACTACAATTCCGATGTGCGTTAAATTTCCCGGAAGATCCCAGGTTACAATATCTCCGGGAACATATAATTCCGGTTTGGTTTCAATGGATTTTGATTTTCCAAATTTGGCAAAGAACACTCTCAGATTGGGAACTCTGCGATGGTCGATGTTGGTATCGGGCTTCTTCAGTCCCCATTTTTTAGGATATTTAGAAAAATTTTTCGCCATATCTTCATGCACTTCTTTCTGAAGATCAATCCCCAGTTTTCGGTAAGCTCTGATCACGACATCGGTACAAACACCTTTGTCCGCAGGAACGTCTCCATTCGGATATTTGATGTTGAAATAGGCGGGATCGTAAGTTACCCTGTCTTTTGTAAGGCTTAAAGCCGCATTAGAAAGTTTTTGGGCAAACTGATTCTGTGCTTTTCCAAAAAACACGCAAAGAACTACAATAAATATTGAGAAATATTTCTTCATAGAAGTCCGGAACCTTAAAAGTTAAAATGTAAAAAGTGAATTTTAGATCTGGCTTTTAATTTCCGCCATCAATTCTTTTCCGCCGTTTTCAAGAACAGTTTTTGCAAATTTTTCCCCGAAATTTTCTTCATTATTATATATGAAGTTTTCATCGGTTGCGATGCTATTCTTTCCATCCAGAGAACAAAGCGCTGCCTTGAAACGGATCTGGTCTTCAAAAAGTTCTGCAAATGCTCCGATAGGTGCGGTACAGCCTCCTTCCAAAGTGCTCAGGAAATTTCTTTCCATTTCCACACAGATCTGCGTATTTTTATGATTGGTAAACTGTCTGATGATTTCATTGATTTCAGTTTTGTCTGAATGTCCTGCGACAGCAATCACTCCCTGCGACGGAGCCGGAATTAAAAACGGAATCATTTCATAATCAATGTCCATTTTCATTCTCTTAATTCCTGCCAGAGACAGAATGGTCGCATCAAAATCTCCTTCTTCCAGCTTCTGAAGCCTTGTCTGAATATTTCCACGAATGTCCGAAAATTCAGCATTGGGGAAGTTTTTCAGCCAGAATGCTCTTCTTCTTAAACTGCTGGTTGCCAGTTTAAGCTCATGAAGTTCTTTGTTTTTTGCAGATTCCTTTCGAATCAAAACATCCTGCGGAAAATCTCTTTCCAGATAAGAAACGATCTCAAGGTTTTCGGGAAGTTTTGTAGGAACATCCTTTAAAGAATGTACGGCAATATCAATTTCGTCATTTAATAAGGCAACATCAAGATCTCTTGTAAAAACGCCTGTAATTCCTAATGAATAAAGAGGCTGTGTAAGGTTTTTATCGCCTGAAGAGACAATAGGAACGATTTCCGTTAAATAATTGTTGTTCTGAAGATGCCTCGCAACTTCTCTAGCCTGCCAAAGTGCCAGTGCAGAATTTCTGGTTCCGATTCTAATGCTTTTCATTGAATTCGTTGTTTGGTTGTTCAACTAATATTTCGTGCATTAATTTACTAATTTCTTCGGCTTTTAAAGGATTATCGATGATATATTTTGCAAAACGGTTGGTAATTTTCTGGATCATTTTATCAGAAAGTTCCATATCCGTGATGTTTATGTATTTATTTTTTTTGTAAAAATTATGCATTTCATTGCGTTCCATGTTCTTAAGAACCGCTTTGAAATGATGGATATTGGGTGCGAGTTTTCTCTTTTTTTCCCACTCAAGGAAGTCTTTCGTCATTTCCTTGATGATTTTTTCGGCTTTCGGGATCTCTTTTTCTCTCTGCTGAATGGTCTCCTGAATCTGTTTGGAAAGTTCATCCACATCGATCAGCGTTACATTTTCATTCTCCTTTACGTTTTTATCCACATTATTCGGGATGGATAAATCGATTACCAAAGTTTCTTTTCCGTTCGGGAAATGAGACCTGTTCACGATGGGATGTCTTGCGCCGGTAGCAACGATAAGAATATCTGTATTGCCTAATTCTTTATCAAAATCGGCGTAATCAATATGCGGAATATTATACTTCTCGGAAATCTTAGCTGCCGTTTCCTGAGTTCTGTTGGCAATTTTTATTTTCGGCTGGTAGACGTGTTTTACCAGATTTTCAACCGTATTCTGCCCGATTTCTCCTACACCAAGCAGAAGAATATTTTTTTCGGTAATTCTTTTCTGGCTGTTTAAAATATAATGAACCGCCGCATAAGAAACAGAAGCTGCTCCGTTGGAAATTCCGGTTTCGTTTTTTATTCTTTTCGAAATCTGAATGGCGGAATTGATGGCTCTTTCCAGATAAGGATTGGAGTTCTGTCTTTCTTTTTTGAAACGGTTGTAGGCTTTTTTAATCTGTCCGATGATCTCAAAATCCCCGATAATCTGGCTTTCAAGTCCGGCTGCAACTCTGAAAAGGTGAGTTAAAGCTTCTTCCTTCGTTAAAATATTGGCAAACTGAAGAAAATCCATCAGATTAACCCCGATTGTTTTGCAGTATTCTTCAGCAACAAGAAGATAGTTGGGAGAAGTGGTATAAATTTCGGTTCTGTTACAAGTCGAAACGACAAATGAATCCCCTAAATCTTCATTATGGATCCGGGTAACGAAATTCTTAATGTTTTCATCAAAAAATGCAAATTTACCTCTTGTTTCTGCGTCAGCTTTTTCGAAACTAACGGAAAGCACAGCAAAATTAGACGTCTGATGTATGTTTGAATATTGTAACATAAGCGTGGCAAATTTACGTTTTTTTTAGCAAACCACTTTCTGAAAATGTATATGATAATTATCGTAAAAAACTATTTCGGAGATGGTAAAATGGGATGCCTTGTTGTTAATAAACGTTAAAATTATTTTTTAAAAAAGATAAATTTTCATCATTTGGATACTCCGTAAAGATATTTCACAAAAAAGAAGAAGTTAAGGACTGCCGTTTTACCTGCATTACGCCTGTATTTATCTTAAATCCAGCTTAAAATAAATTCTGTAAATGCTTAGAGCAAAAGTTAATAGCCGATTACAAATTTTAATAAAAATTTAACCAAATTATATGCCCACGGAATTTCTTTGGTAGTCTTAAATTTATATCTTTGTAACTCTTTAAAAAATCAGAAGTAAAAGTATGAGTTTATTCGATATGTTTACGCAAGAAATTGCGATAGACCTTGGTACTGCCAACACCCTTATCATCCATAATAATAAAATTGTTATAGACCAGCCGTCTATTGTCGCGATCGAGCGTTCGACAGGCAGACCGATTGCCGTGGGTGAACAGGCGAAACACATGCAGGGGAAAACTCATGAGGACATCAAAACAATCCGTCCGTTGAAAGACGGGGTAATTGCCGATTTCCATGCTTCTGAACACATGATTAAGGAATTTATCAAAAAAATT
>NZ_JBBCQL010000047.1:0-24418 GCF_037149975.1 Chryseobacterium sp. VD8
GTCTGCCAAAACATACTGCTGGGAAAGAATTCCTCCTGTCGCACTTTGTCCGAGTAAATTATAGGAAAAAGAATAGTCTGAAACTCTGGAAATCCCGTAATTGAAAGTATTATTTCTTGTATTGTTTTTAATAAAATATCCTGCGAATAAACGTACACTCAATTTTTGTCTTGGTGCAAATTCCCATCGGTAAAAGCCTTCTGCGGTTACTTTATGAAAATCTTCCATCCATTGCGTACTTACGCCCAGACTTTTTTCATGAATACTCTGGCTGTCGTTATAACCATATCCAACACTCCAGAGACTGTATTTGTCATAGTCGTTATTGGCAATCATCAAAGCATTAAGATCTCTTTCAAAATAATTATAAGAAACGCCTAAACTTCTGCTCACCGTACTTCTCGGATTTTTTCGGAAATTTAAATTTGAATAAATGGAAGCTTTTCGGTAGGCAAGATCATAATCATAATGAAAATAAGAACCGGAAACTCCGAAAGTCAGGCTTCGGATAATACTTTCAGCAGGAAGGAAGGAATAAGCAATAGCTCCTGAACCTGTAAGCTTTCCTGTTCCGGTACTGTAAGTCGGAGTAAGTGAATACAGAAACTTCTGATCAAAAAACGACTGGTTTTTAAAGTTAAAACCGATCAGAAATTTATCATAAGTATTGCTGAAACGTACTCTCGGATTGATGTAAATTTCATTGAATTCAGGATTCGGAATATCTTTAATCAGTTTAAGCTTTATTTTCCGCATGTTTGAAAAGAAACCTTTTGCATACAGAAAATTATCTCTGTAATTTGCTTCAGGGAAAATATAATCGTCATTCAGCGTTATTTTATAGGTGTCTAAAGCAGGAACAGAAAAGTTTTTTGACTTTTGATTTTCCTCTGTTTCAACCCAATATTCCGTGGTTTTACCATTTTTTGACGTTGTCTGCAATTTTACCGGAATGTTTTCATCTGTATTTTTATGAATGGTTACATTCAGCGAATCGCCTTCTCTTTTAAATTTTCTCAGCTTAAAATTTACCCTGTTTTTATGCTCAAGAAATTCCGGGAGGTAGGCTGTTCTCTTATCTTTTTCTGCCAATTCTTTTAAGAAATCAGCAGGATTAATCTCTTTATCGGTATTTTTAGCAATGAAATCTTTTACAAGAGTTTCAAAATTTCCGTAACCCATTTTATCGGCAGAATAATTGAAAAGGGTTCCCGTTTCAAAATTACTGATCGCCATATCGTTAAAATTACTCAGGTCAGAATAATTTTCATCGATTTTCTGATCCAGATTCTGAGACATGATGTATTGATATGCCAAACCATATCTCTCAGTCAGTTTTACATCCGAAGCATGAAATAATTTCAAAGGTTTTACACCGAAAATTTTCGTTTCAGGTAAATTTCCCAGCAATTTGGTGTTGGCGTAGAATTTTTTGAGGTACTGAATTTCCAGATAAGATTTCAGTCCGTTTCGGAACCAGTGATGATCCTGTTGGTCGGTAATGATAATTTCATCCAAAACTTTTTTGGCAACAATTCCGAAATAATCAAGATCTGTTTTTTCAGCATCGGTAAAAAGCTGGAATCTGAATTTCCAGAAAGCAATATCATTATTTCCGAAAAAATCTTCTTTACTCCTGAATTTATCTGAAATAAAAATTCTTTCAGGAATCGATCCTATTCTTTCCTTGATAAATTTTAAATGAAGTGGAAGGTAAAATTCCAGACTTTCTTTTTCTTCAGGCTTTAAATTGTAACCGAATTTAATTTCCGTATGAATATCGTTGGTATTGATATTAATGGAAGGATATTCATTTTGTGAAATCAGAAACTCAGGATCAGAATCCAGATAACCGTTGAAAGAATTGATCTGCATTTGTAAAAGGTTACTTTCTACAAAATAATTAACCGGAAGATCAAAGTTTACCCTCCAGAACGTATTGTAACTTACGGTTTCTTCGATATCGGCATAATCTCTTTTGGAAATATTGTCCGGATCAAAGCGATCCGGAACAATAAAGAAATATTTTAAAGCTACATTATTATCAGAAGTTCCATATCCTGTAAATTTCTTATCAGGAAGCTGAATCTGATATTGAAGCTGAAGTTTTACTTTTTCTCCGGGTTTCAGAGCTTCTTTCAAAGGAAGAAAAATATTTTCCTGAGAAGTTTCTGCTACAGGAATTTCTTCACCTGAATTTTTGACCTGTAAATTCAGCAGTTTACCAAGCTCATTTTTTTTGGCAAAATGAAGATCGGTATTTCTGTCTTCCAGCTTTCGGTAGACCAGAGAAGTTCCGCGTCTGTTGTAAGCGGCAACCCAATTCAAAAGCTTAATGGTGTTAAGATCTTTCTCCGAATTATTGAAATACACAATTTCTTCGGTTACATCGAGCATCTTTTTATCCTGAGATAATTTAGCCCCGATATAAATACTATCTTTCTGGGCAGAAACTTCCGCAACACCCAAAAACAAAATAAGACAAATACTGATTCTTTTCAAAATTCCTGATAAAGTATCAAATATAACTTATTTTGCAGAGATTCCGCAAAGATTTTAGTGCTGAACTTCTTTTTTTTCTAAAGAATTTAAATATGCTTTCCAGCCTTCGTTTTTATAAGTCTGGGCTGCCTGTTCTGCATTTTCAGCTTTATAAATTCCTCTTCCTACAATAATGAAATCTGTATGAAGTGTTTTGAAAACGTGTTCCGGAGTATTGTACTGCTGTCCTTTTCCATCCCCCGAATCGGCTAAATTTACACCCGGCGTGAATAATAACATTTCCTCAGGATGCGCATTTTGAGAAACTCCTCCGATAACATTCGGGTGAGATGAAGCTATTTTTAACGCTTCTTCACGATACGCACTTGTTGTTAACGCTCCTTTCGAAGACATTCCGATGATGGCTACAACGCCTACATTTTTGAAGCAGTCTAAAGATTCAAAACCTCCGATTACCTGTGACGTTACAAAATCTGCCCAGTCTGTAATTTTAAAAACACCGCTTGTAAACTGAAGTTCCTGCGTGTTTCCGATGTCTGCAAATTTTCTGTCTTCCATTAACAGGAAATTGTGTTTTGCAGCAAGAGCTTTTAGCGGAGTAATGGTTTTTTCGTATTCAAAATCCGAAATAATATCAATATGAGTTTTTAAAGCAATAATGTGTGGTCCTACTTTTTCAGCTAAATCTAATAATTCCTGAGTTGTGGTAACATCCGCAGAAGCGATTAAATTAGATTGTTTTGCCAAAGCGGTTTCCAGTAACT
The DNA here is from genome assembly GCF_037149975.1 of Chryseobacterium sp. VD8. NCBI lineage: Bacteria > Pseudomonadati > Bacteroidota > Flavobacteriia > Flavobacteriales > Weeksellaceae > Chryseobacterium > Chryseobacterium sp. VD8. The sequence goes on from NZ_JBBCQL010000047.1 coordinate 3,267, forward strand.
TTTTGGAAACGGAATGTTGTGCGGCTTCTAATTTCTGTTCGTAAGAAGGTCTTATTTTTTCTTCAAACTGAATATGGTTTCCCTGTAAAAAATCCTGAATTCTCTTTACTTCATCATCCGTAAGCTCGCCGTTTTCACGAAGAATGGTACAGACTTCAGAAATATTGAATAGTGTATGAACTCTGTAGCCACGGCTTTCCAGAAGTTCTTTTCCGCCCTGCTCTCTGTCTAAAACCACAACAATGTCTGCAACTTTGATGTCTTCCTGCTCAACTTCTGCAATGGTTTCAATTAAAGATTTTCCGGAGGTAATGACGTCTTCCACCAAAAGGCAGTTTTGTCCTTTCTGGTAAATTCCTTCGATCAGTTTTTTAGTCCCGTAGTTTTTAGCTTCCTTTCTTTTAATAATTAACGGAATATAGCTTTCCAGAGACATTGCTGTAGCCATCGGAAGTGCTGCATAAGGAACTCCGCAGATCAGATCAAAATTATCCAAAGGAAGCATATCCAGTAAATAATTGGCTAAATTTTTTAAAATTTTCGGATCTGAAGCCAAAGGTCTTAAATCTACATAAAAAGGGCTTTCGATTCCACTTTTCAGGGTAAATCTTCCGAATTTAATGATGCCCAGTTTGTAGCACTCCAAAAAGAATTCTTTTTTACTTTCCATTATTTTTTATTAGATGTTGCAAATTTAAGGAAATGATGTTAAATGTCAATTGTGAATTTTGCTCTGTTTTTTTAACACGAATGACACGAATGTTTTCACGGATAACACAAAAATTAAAAATATAGACATCTTTGAAATCAATAAAATCTGCGAGATTAAAAATTACGATTCACTTTTAACATTTCTCCATAAAAAAACCACTCGTATAACGAATGGCTTTTAATTATTATTTTAAAATTATTTTACAATTTCGGCATCAATTATTTTCGTGGTGCCCGAATTATATTTTTGCTCGGTTTCCCAAAGAAGGAATTTATCTACCTCTTTAATCAGCTTTGGAATTGCCAGTGATAAAACAGCAAGATCATCCAAAACGCCGATCACTGGGACGGCAACTTCCGGCAGAAGATCAATCGGGGAGATCACGTATAACAGTCCCAACAACGGCAGAATAATATCAAGAGATCTCATCGGATATTCTCCTTTTCTCCACATTTTTATCATTCTGAAAATATCAGGAATTTTTTTCACGAAACCTTTATGGTTTATTGCTTCTTTTGCCAGATTCAGTTTAGAATACTTCATTTTGTGTTTAGGTTTAAATAATTTTTTTTTTAACTCTGTAAATTTCGCAAATTCTGTACCAATAATTTACAAAATTTAGTTAAAATTATTTAATAATATTATCTATAAACTGATGGGTAGATTCTGTATTCCAGTCTCTTGAAGCATCTTCCTTAATTAAAATTCGTCCGTCTTTATCGAGCAAATAGGTTGTAGGAAACACTTTCGGAAGGATTTTCTCGGAAATCGGACTTTGCGCAATGTATACAGGAACGTTGTAATTATTCTCTTTCAGAAATTTTCTTACGGCATCCTCTTTATCTTCCATGGCGATTAAAACAAAATTTACATGATCTTTTCTGGTTTCATACAGTTTCTGGATCGAAGGCCATTCTTTTCGGCACGGAGGACACCATGTTCCCCAGAAATTAAGGAAAACCGCTTTTCCTTTAAAAGCTTTAAGATTGGTACTCGGAACATTAATTCCTTTCAAATCGATATCATAATCTTCTTCGCTGATGTGTACCGCGTTTTCAATCGTTGCTACCGGAAAAAATGCTTCCTGCAGTTTCTCCTTTACTCCCGGAATAAATGCGATAACGGCAATAACTGCGATCAGTATAATGTAAATTATATTTTTTTTCATTAAATCTATATTATTTATTTTGTCCCAATATATTGAAAGTAATTATTATTAAGCTGGTAAATCAGAAATTTTTTTGAAACAATACCGTCTTTATTAACAATTGGAATATATAATTTGTTTTTATCAAATGTAATCAGTTTCAGCGGACGTTCCGGTCTGTCTACAACGCTGAAAAAGTCAAAATCAACCTGAATTTTATTGAGAGTTGTTGTTTTTGTTTTAAAAATTTTATCAGAATCAATTAACTGATCTTTTCGGATCGTAAATGCCTGAATTGCCTGAGCTTGATCTTTCGTAGAAAAAATTCCGTTAGAAATAACAAGATAATACATCTGATTATTAAGAGGAACTTTTATAATTTCCGAAATAAAATAAGGAGTATCAGATTGTTCTTTATTATAAATGGTTTTTACTTTTCCATTTGAGGAATATTGAATGATCTGATCAAAACTTTTCATCGTTCCTCCCAATTCTGTATCCCAAACATAAAATCTGAGTTTTTTGTCTTCTGAGGTAATGACGTCTACTTTATTATTCAATTTTTTAAAGTTATACGACAGTGTTTCAGGATTTTCGGAAATGAATTTCTTGAATTCTGCAGAAAAATGTAAAGACTGAGATTCTTTACTGTTGTAGTCTTCATTCTGAGAAAATTTTTCATATTCTTTTGAGAAAAATAATTCTTTATTTTCAAGTTTTGAATTTTGAGCATTCAAAAAATTCGAAATGCATAGAATTACAGCAAAAAATCTGAAAAATTTCGACATATTACAACAATTCTAAAATTTCGTGAACGGCATCTTTTCCTCTGTTCTTCGCATAATACACCTGAAGATCGTTATAGAAATGATCTTTAGTATATACTTCAGGATCAGCTTTGTATTTCATCAGAAGTTCTGTTCCGAATTTCGGACGCGGTCCCCATGAATTTTTAACGTTAAAATCTTTATCCAGAATGATCACTTTCGGGATGGATTCAGTTCCATTGGTTAAAAACTGACTGATTAAACTCTTGTCGCTGTCTCTCAGGAAAATGCGAACCTCATTTTTACCTTCGAAAAATTTAACCAAAGCAGGAACGGTCGCACTTGCATCACCACACCAAACCTCAGAAATAATTAAAATCTTACCATCAAAATTTTTAGATTCTAACTGTTTTAGCTGTTCTTCATCTGCAACATACTTCTTTAAAGTTCTGTCGATTCTCTGAAGTCCAAGTTCGTAATAAGGTTTATAATCTGCTTCCTGCTGATCGGAAGGGTTTTCTAATCTCTGTTTTCCGATTTTCACATACTCTTCGAAAGAGATGCCTTTATCCCAGTAATTTTCCACTATTAAAAGTTATTGTTTTTAAAAATTATTGATGTTTCTTGTTTTGTTGATGAGGAATAAATCTGCCAGAACAAACGCCGCCAGACTTTCCACCACCGGAACTGCTCTTGGAAGAACGCATGGATCATGACGTCCTTTTCCTTCCACAATTGCCGGATTTCCGTATTTATCCACACTTTCCTGAGGTCTTAAAATGGTTGCTACAGGTTTGAAAGCCACACGGAAATAAATATCCATTCCGTTGGAAATTCCACCCTGAATTCCTCCTGAAAGATTGGATTTTGTGGTAAAATCTTCATTGAAAAGATCATTATGTTCTTTCCCGGTCATTTTGGCACCGCAGAAACCGCTTCCGTATTCAAAACCTTTTGCCGCATTAATATTCAGCATGGCTTTTCCTAATTCAGCCTGAAGTTTTGAGAAAACCGGTTCGCCGATTCCTACAGGAACATTTTTAACCACGCAGGTAATCGTCCCGCCAATCGTGTTTCCTTCTTTTTTAATTTCCTTGATTCTTTCGATCATTTTTTCTGCCGTTTCCGCATCCGGACAACGTACTTCATTGCTTTCGGTTTTCGAAAAATCCAAAGCCTGATAAGGTTTTTCACAGAAAATTTCGCCTACGGAAGAAACGTAAGCGTTGATCTCGATATCCGATAAAAACTGTTTTGCTAAAGCTCCGGCAACCACCCAGTTAATAGTTTCTCTTGCAGAAGATTTTCCTCCGCCGCGATAATCTCTCAATCCGTATTTCTGATCATAAGTGAAATCTGCGTGGCTTGGACGATAAGATTCTGCTATATGATCATAATCTTTTGATTTCTGATTTTCGTTTTCGATGATGAAGCCAATCGGAGTTCCGGTTGTTTTTCCTTCGAAAATTCCTGAAAGAAATTTCACCGTATCACTTTCTTTTCTTTGGGTTACGATAGCAGACTGTCCCGGTTTTCTGCGATCCAATTCGTACTGAATTTTATCGAAATCTACCGTTAAACCTGCCGGAAAATTATTTATGATTCCACCGTAAGCCAGACCGTGACTCTCTCCAAATGTTGTAAGACTGAGAAGATTACCTAAAGTATTTAACATACTACAAATTTAAGGCTTTTTCTTCAGATAAAAAGGCTCCGGAGATATGATCTATTTACCAAGCGGATTGATGGTATAAATAACAGATCTTGCCTGTTTCTTTTCTTCATCATTTAGTTTTTTCCAGATAAATCCTTTTTTAAGATCTGTATTATCGATGAGTTGAGGAAATATGCCCGCTTTTTCATCCTGTGAAATGTAGCTTGCGGAAATAGCAGGGATTTTAGAATCGTAATTAAAAGGATAATTAGAAGAAACATTAAAATTTAAATTACCAACCCTGAAAGAATCAAACTTAGTACTTTCATATACGGAAGGTTTGTAGAACTGTTCTTTTTCAAATTTTCCCATGAAGTTTCCGGGATTAAAACTTGGAAAATACGTCTGCAAAATATTCGGAAAAGTTAAAAAGCTAACAAAGATGATGCTTAAACCAGAAAATAAAATAAGAGATTTTTTTTTGTTGAAATAATCAACAAACAGTACAAAGAAAATCACAAAAAAGACATCTATAAAAAATCTGTACTGTGCTGAAAAAAGAAGAACCAAGATACTTTTAATAATAAGCGAGATACAGATAAAAGTAATGATTCTGTTTTTTTTGATGAAGGTAAAAACCGTGAAGATGATTAAACTAACAATAAAAAGTAAATTTATTTTTGCTTTGATTCCATTTAAAAAAATCCAGTTTCTGATGTAATCAATAGCAGAAAATTTCTGAATTTCTTCATACGAATACTGCATATCATATGTTTTCTGAATGGCGAACTGAGAAGATATTTTTAAAACCTCAGAATTGGGTTTCCAGCTTACTCCTAAGTCTATTATTGAAACAGGGAAAACCGGATAACCGAAAGTATACATGTTTTTAACAAAGAACAGGAAGCCGATTAAAATTCCGAAGATCAAATTTTTTAAGTTGGATTTCAAAATAAAAAAAGAGTAAAGAAAACTCAAAACCGGCAGCCAGATCATAGTAGGTTTAATGATAAAAACAAAAACCGAAAAAGCGAATAGGAGAGTGGTCTGCTTATTTCCTCTTAAGATTTCATTTAAAATAATGAGTGAGAAAATAATAACAGGCAAATCCGGACTTGGTGACTGGCAGAACAATAGTAGAACCGGAATAAAGCAAAGCTGAATCCAGCTTTTCTTTTCTATTATATATAAGGTATAAATAATCAGTACAACTGAATTGATTCTTAAAAACGGATCGGTAAAATTGGAAAAGCCCGCCTGGAAAATATGCCAGACCGACATTTGTCCCAACGTGAGATCAAGGTTTGAAATACCTTTTACCAAACCCAATTCTTTCAGCCATTTTATGGTGGGAACATAATATCCGAAATGGTCTAAAATATAAGGGTAAAAAGATCCGCAGTATACAATAATTAATGAAATTGCAGCAATCAGCGAAAAATCTTTTTTTGAAAAAGCGGTAAAATCTTTATAAAGTTTATCCTTAAAAAAATAAATCAATCCTATGGCAATTGTAGAAAATTCTGCATAGCTGTTTAAAGGGATAAAAAAAGCAGCAATTGTCCACAATAAACTTATTCCAAGAATTCCCAAAAATATTTTTCCGGATACGCCTTCCCATAATTTTCCTGAAAAATTTTCTGTAATTTTCCCTATTCCCATTAAAACAGGAATGAGTAAAAGTGTGGAAAGCAAAAGTAGAATCATAAAAAAAGATTGCCTAAAAATAAGCAATCTTTTTTTGTTATCTTGAAAATAAAATTATCTTGGCTGGACTCTTCCGCTTTTTCTGTCCTGCGCTCTACCCAGAGTATAACCTGTAGCACCACCAATTACACCACCAATGGCAGCACCCGCTCCCGGACTTTTCTTATTAACAATTGCTCCCAAAGCGGCTCCTCCTACAGCACCAATAATAGTACCTTTTGCGGCTTCACTCATCCCTTTTTTCTTTGCGGTGGTCTGGGAAGAAGTTCCGTTATTGGCATAAGTCCCGCTGTTGGAAGAAGAACTTCTGCTCGGTCTGTCTCTGTATACTGTACGTGTTTCTCTTATTACCTGCGGTTTAGCATTGGCTGCCGCTGTTTTCGCTTGCTGAACTTCTAAAACACTGTCGGCTTTTTTCTGTGCTTCATAAGCCATTTTTTCTTTTTCAATGGCTAATTTTTGTTTCTCAATTTCCAATTGTCTCATCTGGAACTCCATTTTCTGCTGTTCCAAAGATTGTTGGGCTATCTGGTCGTCTTTTTTACAGGCGGTCAGTAAAAATACAGACATCAGCCCTGTTAATACTATACTTTTCATAACTCAAATTTTTATAAGGATTTTAAGTCAATCCAATTTCGATGTTATTTCTATTTTCAATTATGAAGCCAAAATCCGTTAAGTAATGTTAAAATTTTTAAATGAATCTTAATATTTTGTTGAATTCCTTTATTAATAACGGTTTTGAAATGTAAAAATTTATTGACTTTTACTTAAAAATGGATTAATATGAATTTTTTATATTTGATTTACCAAATTACATTATTATGAAAAATTCAATTGTAAAAGTTGTGCTTTTTGCAGGCGTAATTGCTGCTGTAAGCTCATTTTCGGCATCTAAAAATGATTCTGAAAAAAAACATTCACCTTCTCAATCTGTTGCCCAGACAGAAACTTACCAGATCCGGTTTGGATTGCAGAATCAGAATGGTACTAAAACACTTTCGGGGAGTTATGATCTCGGAAACTTTGTGGCAACCAATACTGTAACCGGAGAAACTTTTGAAACCTATGGCGGTAGCGGAATGCAGTCTTTGCCACAATATTTTGATGGTCTTCCGGAAGGTACTTATACCTTCACAGCAACTCAGGGACAAGGCGGATGGGTAGGATACGGATCTGTAACGGCAGAGGTTTCTGAAGCCAAAGTGGATTCTGATGGATATGTCACTATTTATGTTCCTATCGCATGGGAAGAATAATTTAAAATTTACTTTAAAAATTAGTTTGTGTAGCCTCCTTAATCGGGAGGCTATTTTTAATTTAGCCAACAGAATTTTATTTTATTTACACCGGATTATTATTAAACATGAATTTATTAAGGTCGGAAATTTGTTATAATAAAACAGAAAAGATGACGTTATTAAAAAAATAAATATTCTAAGTTAATGAACTGTATAGTTAAAATTTGATGCGTTTTTTGTAAAAATATTGTAATTTATACTATGTATTATTAAAAAACGCGTTAGATTTGCAGTAAATAATAAATTTCTAGCCTATGGTGAATTTTTTTACTTTTTTTCAATTTTATCACAATTTCAGTTTCTTGGATAGTTCGTATTCAGGAAATAACTTCTTAAACAAAATTTATAATTCTCATATCCTTATAAGGATCTAATATTTATTAATATGAAAAAATATCTATTGTTTTTTTTCTTGGCACTTTCATATATACTGAGTGCGCAGGTAAGTTCTTATAGTTTTTCTCAGTCTACGGGAACCTATACAGATTTGCCGGGTACGGCAACGGTACTGGCAACTGCAACGGGAAGTACAGGAGCAGCCTCTCTGGATAACGTTATTTATCCGGTTACTCTTCCTTTTCCTGTTTCTTTTAACGGAAGTAATTATTCTTCTATTAATGTATCAACAAACGGATTTATTACTTTTGGGGCGACAGCTCCCGGAGCTGGTACTTACAGCCCGATTTCCAGTACGGAAACTTATGCAGGAGCTGTTTCTGCATGGGGTAAAGATTTAAATTCAATTTTTAATATTAATTCTAAGACAGGAAGTATCAGTTGGGCGGTTGTAGGTACAGCTCCTAACAGAGAAATTGTAGTACAGTGGTCAGATTTCAGACCAGCGTACTCAACTTCTACAACAAGTGTTTATACTTTTTCTTTTCAGATCAGGCTTAGAGAGACTACTAATACGATTGCTGTTGTGTACAAAGGCGGAAGTTATCTTATAGGTAATACTTCCGTAAGCGGAACTACTCAGGTAGGATTAAGAGGATCAAGCAATGCCGATTTTAATCACAGACAGAATGCTACCACAGCATTATTTACGGCTTCTGCTTTAGCAACGGCAAATACCGGCAGCCAGTCATTTAATACAACTGTTGCTACTCCGGGAATGCCTTCGGATGGTCTTATCTACACATGGACTCCGCCATCTTGTTTTGGGCCGTCTGGTTTCACTTCTACAGCAGTTACTACTTCCAGTGCTTCTGTAAGTTGGGCGGCAGCATCAACCCCTCCAGCAAACGGTTATGAAATATATTACAGCACTACCACAACTCCTCCCGCAACGCCACAGATTACGGGTATTGCAGGAACTGCAACGAGTTATACAATTCCGGGGTTAGCTGCTAATACAACGTATTACGTATGGATTAAAGCAAAATGCAGTTCAACGGCTCAAAGTTCGTTAATAGGACCTATTACCGTGTATACAGGATATTGTACTCCTACAGGTGGTACGTCTTCTACAACGTATTATTTAAATAATGTTACGACTACAGGCGGATGGACTAACCTTGCTTATACAGCTTCTTCGTATCAGGCTTATGTAAACTCTCCGGGTGTGATATTGAGTTCACCAGGGTTTACAGTGACTACGAATTTGGCTACTTCGGGTGGAAGTACATATTATTACTACGTTTGGGTAGACTGGAATAACGATCTGGATTTTAATGATCCGGGAGAAACGATTCTTGCGACCACTACTTATACATCAACCGCGACCGCGAATATTGTAATTCCTGCAGGACAGGCTGTCGGAAACTACAGAGTTCGTACATCGTCATCATTTATTGGTGCAAATACTTCGTGCGGACCAGCTCCGTATGGAAATTTCGTTGATTTCACTTTATCTGTTGTGGCTCCTCCAACGTGTCTGCCTCCGACTGGTCTTACGATCACTACGGCAACAACATCCAGTGCTACCATACAGTGGACTGTTCCGGCTACACCACCGGCAAACGGTTATGATGTTTATTACAATACTACGGGAGTTGCTCCTACAGCAGCAACAGTTCCTCAATATAGCGGTGTAACGGGACCTAGCCAGCTGATTACCGGTTTGGCTTCAAGTACAACGTATTATGTATGGGTAAGAGCGAAATGCAGCAGTTCAGATATTAGTTATTGGTCAGGACCACGTACGGTTTATACAAATTACTGTGTTCCTACGGGAGGTTCTTCTTCAACAACTTATTATCTGAATAATATTACAACTACAGGTGGGTGGACCAATTTAGCTTATACTGCTTCTTCGTATCAGGCATATGTAAATTCTCCTAGTGTTGTTTTGAGTTCCCCAGGATTTACAGTAACGACCAACTTGGCGACATCCGGTGGAAGTACCTATTTTTATTATGTGTGGGTTGACTGGAATAATGATCTTGACTTTAACGATCCGGGAGAAACTATTTTAGCAACGACTACTTATACTGCAACGGCAACAGCAAATATTGCGATTCCTGCGGGACAGCCGATAGGGAACTACCGAGTTCGTACTTCTTCATCGTTTATTGGTGCAAATAGTGCTTGCGGACCTGCTGCATACGGAAATTATGTAGATTTTACATTATCTGTTGTGGCTCCTCCGACGTGTCTTCCTCCGACTGGTCTTGTGATTGCAAATGCGACAACGTCAAGTGCAACCATACAGTGGACTGTTCCGGCTACACCACCGGCAAACGGTTATGATGTTTATTACAATACTACTGGAGTTGCTCCTACAGCAGCAACTGTTCCTCAGTTCACCGGAGTTCCGGGACCTAGCCAACTGGTATCGGGATTAGCGTCAAGCACAACGTATTATTTTTGGGTAAGAGCAAGATGTAGCAGTTCAGATATTAGTTATTGGTCAGGACCACGTACAGTTTATACAAACTACTGTGTTCCTACAGGAGGTTCTTCATCAACAACTAATTATTTAAAAACGATTACCACTACAAACGGATTTACAAACCTGAACTATACGGCTACTGCTTATAGTGCCTATGTAAACAATTCTGCTACCAGTTTCTCAGTATTACCGGGAGGAGTAGCCAATGTTTCCATGAATGCGGGAACCAGTACTTATTATTATTATATCTGGATCGACTGGAATAATGATTTAGTATTTGATCCGGCTACTGAGCAGGTGTATTATTCCGGAGGTTATATAAATTCTGTTGCTAACGCTCCGATAAGTTCTGTGGGCCGTCCTTCAGGTTCTTACAGAGCAAGATTTGCAGCGTCTTATATCGGTACGGTAACTCCATGCGGACCGGCTCCTTATGGAAATTATGTAGACTTTACATTTATCATTAAGCCTTGTTCTACAACCGCGCCTACGAATGTTTATGTAGATGCTATTGCTCACAATGCAGCTACTGTACACTGGACTCCTTCTCCTGATAACCTGGGTTATAAAGTATACTGGAGAAAGAACGGAACGACACCATGGGTGAATTCCTCAGTTGTAATAGCGCCGCCGGCAACATCTTATACAATAACTACAGGTTTAGATCCGGCTACAAAATATGATGTAATGGTAGTTGCGGTTTGTAACAATACTGAAGGTACTGCTACTCCGGCTGTATTTACCACAAGATGTGATCCTACGCCACCGAGTGTAACGGTAACTAATATTACGACAAACTCTGCATTGGTAACATGGGCTCCAATTGTATCAAGTGCTACGTATGTAATCAGATACAGAATTGTAGGTACAGCAACATGGGCTACGGTGAATATCACTGCACCTCCTTTAAATACATATCCACTTACCGGATTAACTCCGTACACTACATATGAAGTACAGGTGGCGAATATCTGTAATGGAGAAACCACTATTAACACTTGGTCTAATCCTAAAGTATTTACTACGGAAAGAACGTGTCAGTTACCTCCTCCGGGACTTACCATTACAGCGATTACTCCAACTACGGCGCAGGTAACATGGGATCCTTTCCCGGGTGCTACTTATATCTTAAGATACAGAAAAGTAGGTATTCCGAGCTGGACAATGGTACCATCGAATACCAATACGATTACTCTTACAGGTTTATTGGAACTGACTAAATATGAAATGCAGGTAGCAAACGTTTGTAGCGGAACTCCGGGTACATATACACTGCCTTATTTCTTCACGACGCCAACAATTGTTTACTGTCAGATGGCATCTACCGGAACAACAACTTCAGAGTATATCTCTAAAGTAACGGTAACGCCAAATGGTAAACCTCAGATGACGAATACTTCCGTAGGATCTAATTATACAGATTATACAGGAGTTACAAATAAGTTTATTGAACTGATTCAGGGGTCTTCCGATAATAAAATTGTAATTGATAAAAAACTGTCAGGAAACAATAAAGCGGGAGTTGCAGTATGGATCGATTTCAACAGAAACGGATACTTTGATATTAATGAAAGAATTCTTGCTGACGGACCAAACAGTAATCCTACTGCGAGCACTACATTTACGGTACCTGCAGATGCATTCATCAGTCTGGTAGACTACAAATATGTAGTGATGAGAGTAGCAATGGGCAAAGATGTTATTCCTGTAAATTGTACCAACTTCCCGAATGGAGAAGTAGAAGATTACACGGTAAGAATTTCTAAGCTTCCTGTTGCTAACCCGATTAATCAGACAGATATATTAATCTATCCGAACCCTGTGAGTTCTGTACTGAATGTTAAGAATATTAGCAGCAGAGCGAATTATAAGATTTATAATTCAGCAGGACAGGTGGTATCAACGGGAGTTATCTTAAACAACAAAATTGATGTTCATGCATTAATTAATGGAGTTTATGTAATCGATATTGAAGATTCTAAAGGAACTGTACAGAAAAAGTTCATTAAGGAATAACAATAATTAATAGTTTACACACCAAATAAGCCCTCAGCAATGGGGGCTTATTTTTTTTATTTCTTAATAAGTGTTAAAACTTATATTGTTAAAAGAATAAGAGAATTGAGTAATGTTTAATTTGCTATATGTCTGCAACCGCAGCAATAAAAGGGGAGTGAGTTGAACATTAAAGAAAATATATCCTTTTATAAGGATATTAACAGTTTTTTAATCTTTGATAAAAATTGTTAATTGATGGAATTAATATTCGATATAGATGTATGTAAAACTAACATTTCATAAATTTGCAGTCACTCATGTTTAATTTGAGTTTTCATGGTTATTAGTTTTTATCCTCGTAGAAATACGGGGATTTTTTGTTTTTGCGGAAAATATAGCAATAGAGAAGGGAAAACGGAAGCTTTAGTTTTGGTTTTTGGCAAATAAAAATACTTTAAACCTATCATTACTGCTGTATCTCTTACAGCTCTCATCCATAAACGAATCGGGAGATTTTTTAAACTCTTCAATGTATTTAAGACCTTCTTCGTCGATACTTGGAATAATAATATAATCATACAGCGTTTTTGTAAACTCGCTGGAATTTTTTAAAATGTTTTTCTTGTGTTTTAATGCTTCGTTGAATGTCATGATTTTAGTTTACGCAAATTTAATCATTATTTAGTGAAAAATATAATCTTTTATACAACAATTTTTATTATGTAATATCTATAAACTTAAAAAATATAATATGTAAATAGTTTAGGTTTAGTGTTTTATAGTTTTTTTGTTGCCAGTTATTGGAATTATTTATATGACTGGAATCATAAAATGGAGAACATATTATAATTAATTTTAGAAATATAACATATAAATGTTTTAGTATCTCAGTAAGTTTGCCTCCCGTTTGCGGGAGGTTTTTGTATTATGATTCTGGTCATACTCATTTAGAAAGGCTTTATTGTAGTTTTACACATTCAATTTCCATTCGTTTTTAAACAGTTTTTTAAACTTCTCAGTTTGTTCTGGGAAGTTTTTTGTTTTCGAATGTGAAAATCTAAATAATGAATTGTCGGGAAAAAGTCGGGAAAAACACTAAATAAAAAAAACCCTAAAACATTGTATATGAATGAGTTAGGGTTTTGTTTGGAGGTACCTAGCGGATTCGAACCGCTGTAGATGGTGTTGCAGACCACTGCCTAGCCGCTCGGCCAAAGTACCATTTACCATTTTTGAGGTGTGCAAATATAGTAAAATTTATTTTCGAACAAAAATTTTTAAGCAATTTCTTTCGTGCCAATGCTCTCTATTTCGCTTTTTGCCTGTCTTTCAGTCTCATAATTTTTGGTATGAATTACCCTTGTATCGCTCCAACTGTCGTGCCATCCGTTTTCCCCAAGAAATGACAGTGCATCAAAAGGGACAAGTCTGGAAATATTTCGTATAAAATAATCCTGTAAAGTCGGAGAGGTGCCGTCCGTCATAATAACTTTCGTTCCTGTAATGTATTTTCCTACTGTTTTTCCGTTTGTAAAATATTCCATAAGGAAAGCATACAGAAAATATATAAACGAAGTAAGAATAATATCAGCAAGACGCCCAATTTGGGATAGTTTATAAATCATTGGAGTGAAATAATACATTCCAAAAATGTTATCAATGAAAACAACGGCAATACCGAGAAGGAAAAAGAACAAATTAATCACCAGCTTGTCGATAAAAAGATTCGCAAATCTTTGCCATTTCGTTGCTCTGTGGGTATCCACAATTTTAAGGTACTTTCTCATGTGTATTAGTTTTTTATAAATTTTAAATTCCTGTTAGTGTTAATTTTAAAGTGGCTTTGGTATCAATAACGGCAGTAATTCCGTAAGGATTGAGGAGGATTTTACTTGGTTTTAGGCTGAATACTTTTCCGTTCATTTTTAAACCTTTATAATATTCTTTATTGAATGCTTCTTCGATGCTTTTCTTTGAACTGTTTTCCAGTTCCTGAGTAGGTATTCCGTATTCTTCTTCGATCATTTTTACGATTCTTCCTCTGAAGAGCAGTGTCGCTGTTTTCTGTAGAATATTGGCTGTTTTCAGGTTGAATTTTGTATTGGACAGTACAATTTTCTTTTTCGTTTCATCATACACAGGAATTCCGGAAATAAACGCTTTTCCGTTTACATAGCCTTCGGTTTCTGCCTCTATCATTACCTTATCATCAACGCCGTATACTTTAATATCTTTAATTTTTACAGATGAACCTCTTACTTCATATTCCTTATTCAAAAACATATTTCTCGCAATGCTGGTCGCTTCCGTGAACGGAATATTAGCGGTGGTCTGAAGCAGGAACTGGTTTCCCAAACTAGAAATAAATGTAAAGTTTGGAGCCGATTTTATAGGCGGTGTTGAAGCAGGCTGACTTCCTGTAAAAGTTTCAGAAAAAACATCAATCCCGATCGTAGTATCAATCTGATTGGCATAAAACTTTAGCGGTGTCATATTTACCTTTACCGGAGAAACTTTCAGCCAGGTTTTGTATTCTTCAGAAATATTAAAAGGCTGTGAAAATGCATTCCAAGCCATTACTGAATATTGCTGAAAATTAAGCTGTGCTGCCATTTGGCTGTCGATGGTTTTACAGAATTTCTGCTGTTGTTCCACCAGACTTTTTTCAACCAGAGAAGTAATCGGGATTTTAATTTTACCATAATCCAGAACAGGCTGTGTTACCCATCGGAAACCGTTGGGTTTTGTGCTGGTCGTAATAATCCAGTTATTCTGGAAATTTAATGCTGCATTAAAAGACATCACCGTTTCAAAAGTGGTGTTCTGGTATGTATAAAGTCCCAGCGTACCAATGCCTTTTTCTGCCCAGATTTTTAAAGGAACTTCGATCAGTATATTCTGATTGGTTCCTCCCACGAGCCGGATAGGACGGGTTTTCCAGACTTTTACCTTAAACTGGTCATTATTATTATCGGTATAAGAATCGTCCTGATAAATGAGATCTTTTACCGATGCATTAATCAGATTGCTGATCTCTGAAAGCGGAATGCTCACAGGCATCGTAATATTAGACCGCACTTTCGGAAAATTATAGTCAGGAATTTCCGTGCTGATATTCGTCTGCCCGAAAATACCCGTACAAAACAGAAGAAATGCTATTTTTACAACTTTCAATTGTGTTATTTTTTTAATAAATTTTAGTTTAAGGCTTAAAACTTTTTTCAAGTTCTATACTTGCGCCCGTCATTTCCCCTTTCATTGGCGGAGCTGTTTTGGTAATTTTTAATTTAATATAATCTACCTGCGGAAATCTTTCATGTATTGCAAAAATAATTCTTCCTGCTACATGTTCCAGCAATTTAGACTTTATTTTCATTTCATTATGAATGATATCATTGATGTCTGCGTAACTGATCGTATCTTTCAGATCATCAGAAGCTACTGCATTCCAGAGGTCAGTATGAAGTTCTGCATTTACAATATAATAGGTACCAACAATATTTTCTTCCGGAAGAACACCGTGGTAAGCATATATTTTTACATTTTCTAAATAAATCCTGCTCATAACTCTTAAATTTCTGTAAGCAAAAATCGTTTTAATTCTGCAAAATCGGGACTAATTTCAAGACTTTTTTTCTCTTTTTTTATTAATAATTCTAAAGACTCGGGTAAATCTACTGGAGTCTGAATGGCTTTTTCTACTGCCTGAGGAAATTTTACGGGATGAGCGGTTCCTAGAATAAAGCCCTTTTTAGGATTGTCTTCAAAGTGTTTTTCCATAGCAGCATACGCAACTGCAGCATGAGGATCGAGCAGATGATTGTATTTTTCATACACATTTTTAATTGCAGCTAATGTTTTTTCATCATCCACAGAATATCCTGAAATCATATCCGTTACATCCTGAAACTTATTCCCGAAAAGCGTTAAAATTCTCACGAAATTACTCGGATTTCCTACGTCCATTGCATTAGAAAGTGTAGCTACCGTTTCTTTTATCTTTAGTTTTTCTGTTTCTAAATAGCTGGGAATAACATCATTTTCGTTGCATGCCGCAATAAAATGTTCAACAGGAAGTCCCCGGAAATAAGCTAAAATTCCGGCACACAGATTACCAAAGTTTCCGCTTGGGACGGAAATAACAGGCTTCTCTTTTTCTGTTTTTTTCCATTGCTTCAGGGCGAGCAGATAATAAATTTGCTGGGGAAGCCATCTTGCGACATTTATGGAATTGGCAGATGTTAAAAATAATTTTGAATTAATTTCTGAATCCGAGAAAGCCTGTTTTACTAAATTCTGGCAATCATCAAAGCTGCCGTCAACTTCTAAAGCAGAAATGTTTTCGCCAAGTGCCGTTAACTGCTTTTCCTGAACTTCGCTTACCCTATTTTTTGGGTAAAGAATAACCACATTAATATTTTCAGTTTTATAAAATCCATTCGCAACGGCTCCTCCCGTATCTCCGGATGTAGCCACCAAAACGGTTACTTTTTTATTCTCACTTTTCAGGAAATAAGACAGACAGCGGCTCATAAATCGGGCTCCCACATCTTTAAAGGCTAAAGTTGGACCATGAAAAAGTTCTAAAGAATAGATGTTTTCATTGATTTTTTTCAACGGAATTTCAAAATTGATGGTTTCCGAAACGATTTCTTTTAAAACCTCTGAAGGAATTTCGTCACCCACAAAATCTTTCATGCATCGGTAGGCAATTTCTTCATCGCTGTAAAGATCTAAATTTTCAATAAAATCTTTTTCAAATAATGGGATATATTCTGGGAAAAACAGTCCTTTTTCTTTTCCCTGTCCTTTTATGGTAGCTGTTTTGAAATCAACAACTTCTTCTTTATCTTTTAAATTGTAATACTTCATATGCTGATTTTTATTCTTCAATAATTTCTATTCCTTTAGGATTTACTTTAGAGACATACGCGAAACTTTCAATGTTGATTGTACGGTAAACAGATTTCATCATTTCTGCTATTTCGTATGAAATTTTTTCGTTTTCGGAAAGCATAAAAACGGAAGGTCCGGAACCTGAAATACCTCCGCCTAAAGCACCTAAACCGAGACTTTTTTCTTTAATTTCATTAAATTTAGGAATCAGGAGACTTCTTACGGGTTCTACGATAACATCCTTTAAACTTCTTCCGATCAGTCCGAAATCATTGTTCTGAATTCCGGCAACCAGACCTGCAATATTTCCCCATTGCTCTATGGCATCCTTCAGAAGAATATTTTTCTTCAGAATCTGTCTTGCATCAGAAGTTTTTACTTCAATCTGCGGATGAACCGCTGTTACAAATAAGTCCGGAGAATTCAGCGGAATAATATCAATGGGATTTGAAGATTTGATTAATGTTATCCCACCAAAAATACAGGGTGTAATATTGTCTGCATGTTTCACCCCTGAAGCTAATTCTTCACCAAACATGGCAAAATAAATCATTTCCTCTTTAGAAAGAATATTTCCCAGCAGACAGTTGGCTCCAAAAGCGGCTCCTGCTGCACTTGCCGCACTGGAACCCAATCCGCTTCCGGGTTTTATCTTTTTATGGATGATTACTTCAAAGCCGTTTTTAAGATGTAATTCCTCCTGAATTTTCAACAAAACTTTTCCGGCAACATTTTCTGAAGTTTCTTCCGGCAGTCCGAAATCGTCTGTGTGTCTGATAATGATTTCAGAGGTTTCCAGCAGTTTCAGTTCCATTACATCAAACGGTTCATGGATTGCCATTCCTAAAATATCGAATCCGCAAACCAGATTGGCAATGGTAGCCGGAACTTTTAATTTAACTTTTTTCATAATCTAACTTTTAAACTGAACGGAGAATATCTGCGAAAACACCACTTGCTGTAACTTCTGCACCGGCTCCGGCTCCTTTTACAACAAGAGGCTGTTCATAATACCTCAACGTTTTGAAAATTACAATATTATCTTTTCCATACAGGTGAAAAAGATCGCTTTCCGGAGCAATATGTTTCAGTCCTACTTTTGCTTTTCCCTCTTTAAATTCAGCAACATATTTTAAAATTTTGCCTTTACTTTTTGCTTCCTCCAAAAGATTCCTGAAATGATCTTCATATTTGAAAAGTGCATCATAAAAGTCGTTTACGCTTCCTTTCATGCATTCTTCAGGAAGGAAACTTTCATTTTCAACAGCAGTAAATTCAATTGGATATCCTGCTTCTCTGGCAAGAATGATAATTTTTCTGGCAACAT
Source organism: Chryseobacterium sp. VD8 (assembly GCF_037149975.1). Lineage (NCBI taxonomy): Bacteria > Pseudomonadati > Bacteroidota > Flavobacteriia > Flavobacteriales > Weeksellaceae > Chryseobacterium > Chryseobacterium sp. VD8. The sequence continues at coordinate 21,609 of NZ_JBBCQL010000047.1, forward strand.
CAGTTCCCGCCAAATCGAGTCGGGGATCGGGTTCTGTGTAACCTTCTTTTTGAGCCTGAGCTACAATTTCAGAAAATGTTCTGCTTCCGTCGTAATTATTGAATACAAAATTTAAAGTTCCGCTGAGAACCGCCTGAATAGAAGTAATTTTATCACCGCTTCGGATAAGATCATTAATTGTTCCGATAATTGGTAATCCTGCTCCCACATTGGTTTCAAACAAAAATTGACAGCTATGGTTTCTGGCTGTATTTTTTAAATTTTTATAATTTTCAAAGTCAGAAGAGGCGGCAATCTTATTACACGCAACAATATTTACACTTTTCTTCAGAAGTTGTTCATAGATATTCGGAACTTCGGAACTCGCGGTAACATCTACGAAAACAGAGTTTCTTAGATTTCTGGAAATAATTTCCTGTGCAAATTTTTCCGCAGAAGCTTCCTGTCCATTTTGATCGAAGCTAGTAAATTCATTTTCTGAAATCCCTTTGTCTGAGAAAATCATCTTACGGCTGTTGGACAGTCCTGCAATTCTTAAATTAACTGAAAGATGTTCTTTAAGATATTCGTTCTGGCTATAGATCTGCTGAATTAACTTCATTCCCACATTTCCTGTTCCGGAAATGTAGAGGTGTACCTGTTTAATTTCGGATTCAAAAAATTCTTCATGTAAAACATTAACCGCTTTTGTAATATCTTTTTCTGAAATAACAATGCTGATATTTTTTTCTGATGATCCCTGAGCAATTGCTCTGATATTGATGCCGTTATTTCCCAGACAACCGAACATTTTGGCACTCACACCGCTTCTGCTTTTCATGTTTTCTCCCACCAAAGCAACAATGGCAAGATCTGTTTCTATTTTTACGGGATCAATTCTTTTGAGTTTCAAATCATCTTCAAAAGCAGAATCAATGGCACTTTTTGCCTTTAATATGTCCTTTTCACTGATTGCAATTGTAATAGAGTGTTCTGAAGAACTTTGGGTAATTAAAATGACATTAATTTTCTCCTGACTCAGACACTGGAATAGTTTTGCGGAAACTCCGGGAATGCCTATCATTCCGCTTCCTTCTACAGTAAGCAGAGCAACGTGGCTCATATTGGATACACCGACAGCAATTTGTTCATTTTCAAAATGAGATTTTTTTACATGATGAGAAATTAATGTTCCCTGAGCTTCCGGATCGAAAGTATTTTTGATTCGCAGGTTGATATTTTTCACCATTACCGGCTGAATGGTGGGAGGATACAAAACTTTTGCCCCAAAATGAGAAAGTTCCATCGCTTCAGAATATGAAATTTCAGCAATAGGTTTTGCATTGGAAACCAATCGCGGATCTGAAGTCATCATTCCGCTTACATCAGTCCAGATCTCAAGTTCATCTGCATGGAGAACAGAAGCAATGATTGACGCCGTGTAATCTGAACCGCCTCTTCCTAATGTTGTGGCATTTTCTTTTGCATCTTTTGCAATGAATCCCGGAGTGATAATAATCTGATTTTTATTTTCATTCAGAAATTGGCTGAGATTATTTTCTGTGGCTTCAAAATTTACTTTTGCATTGGTGAAATTACTGTCTGTAACGATGTGAGAATCCATCCAGCAAGCATCCGAACCATTTGATTTCAGTCTGGCTGTAATAATATTTGAAGAAAGAAATTCGCCATATGACGTAATTTTATCTTTGATTCTGTCTGTAAACTCTTTCAATATAAAAATGCTGTTACAGATGTCCTCAATATCATTAAAATGTTTTTTTACGAAACTGAGCCATGAACTTTGTTCTGAAAAAGGAATCAGGTCTTTAATGAGATCTAAATGTTTTTCTTCCAGGTTTTTAAGAATTTGAAGATAATTTTCATTATTGTGGGAAGCGGCTTCTGCAGCCTTTATCAATTGATCTGTAACACCGTGAAGTGCTGAAACAACAACGATGATTCCGTTTTTCTGAGATTCTTTTTTAATAATGTTTTCTACCAACATTATATTTTGTGAATGGGCAACTGAAGTTCCCCCGAATTTTAAAACTTTCATTATTTGTTTTTTGATTATAGAAAATTGAATTTTACTCTTTAGAAAAAAGAGTACGCAGACTTATAATGATATGTGAAAATGTACCCCGTTATGGGGTAGTTGTAGTTGTAGTTGTAGTAGCAATAATAGAAACAAAAGATACTTCCGAAATTGAGAAAATCGGAGTGGAAATATCAGATATGTATATTAAAAAATTCATTGCTGTATGAACAAATGTACAAATTTTTTTTAAATCTGAAATTAAATAAGCTTTTATTTTGAATTTAATATAAACAATGCTTTCCTTATTATTACCAACAAAAAAGCACTGCTAAAACAGTGCTTTTATTTATTTTATACTTTTAGAAAGATCAAGCATCGCTTCAATAGGTTTTAAAGCTCTTAATCTTAAATCTTCATCGATGATAATTTCAGGAAGCTCATATTTCATACATAAATATAATTTTTCCATGGTATTACGCTTCATGTAGAAACATTCCGAGCAGTTACAGCTTTCATCAAAAACCAAAGCAGGAATTAGTTCCTTGTGAGGAGCACGTTTTTTCATTTCGTGAAGAATTCCTTCTTCTGTAGCGATGATGAATTTCTGACAGTCATCTTTTTCAACATAATTCAGAAGGGCAGAAGTAGAACCTATAAAATGAGCCAGCTTTAAAACCGCTTCTTCACTTTCAGGGTGTGCAATTAATTTTGCATCCGGATTATCTGCCAGTTGTTTTGCAATTCTTTCCATAGAAAATGCTTCGTGAACGATGCAGCTTCCGTCCCAAAG
>NZ_JBBCQL010000048.1:0-24386 GCF_037149975.1 Chryseobacterium sp. VD8
AAATACATTTCCGGTTTTGAAGAAAAGCGTGTTGACGGTTTCGAAACTGACCGGAAAATGTACAGCGGTATTTTTTCCAATCAGCTGAAAAGTCTGTATAATGATCTTACGGAAGATAAATTTCGATTGAACTGGGATAATGTTCTGTATTTCAACAAAAAATATGCGGCAGAATTCTACCGTTCAAATGTTGATGAAGAATTGCTGAAGTCCGGTTCTTTTCCTGCCTATCAGTATAAAGATTATCAGATCGAAAGAAAATTATTGGGAAGACTTAACATTCAGAATTTTAAAGTCCGCTTTGTGTGTGGATACGCCATCGCGGGAAACGAATATGAATTGTTTAAGATTTTTCAGTCTGAAGATCATTTCATCTTCGATATTGAAGGCAGAAAAATGTATCTGATTGATCCTAAAAAACTGGAAAAACTAGATACAATGCCCAACGAATCAAATCAGGGAACGATTGTTTATCAGCTAAAAAGAAAGAATGAACAATTGGAACAGACGATGAACGAAAGAAAAAAAACGCTGCCGGAACAGGTCATTGCCGTACTTCAGGATTACATTAAAAATCTGGAAAATACGGACGTGATGAGTAAAATGTTCGACATCAATGAGGAAACCAATATTCTTCGCGCAATGCTGAACTTAAATTTAAATAATAATTAAAAGTAAAAAGTTTTAAAATTCAATTCTTTACAAACTTTTTCACTGTACTGCCATCATTTGCTGAGTGAAACGCCTTTGCGAACAAAGATATGCAAAACAATTAAAAAAAATCTTTGCGAGTCTTTGCGTTTAAACTAAGCACAGTAAAAAAAATTAAAATTAGAACTAAAACAAAATATAACAATGGCTATTAACTTACAAAAAGGTCAGAGAATAAACCTTACAAAGGAAAACGGAACTACGCTTACGCAGGCTTGTGTAGGAATCAACTGGGGAGCAATTGAGAAAAAAGGATTTTTTGGAGGGATTACAAAAGAAGCGGTAGATCTGGACGGAAGCTGTATTTTATACGATTCTAATAAAAATGCAACAGAAGTAATCTATTTTGGAAACTTAAGATCCAAAAACGGTTCTGTAAGACACAGCGGAGACGATTTAACAGGAGATGTGAATGGAGATGACGGCCTTGACAATGAGGTCATTACTGTAGATTTCAGCAATCTGGATTCCAATGTAGAACACGTTGCTTTGGTTCTGAACAGTTATAAAGGTCAGGATTTCGGTACTATTCCTTTCGCATCCATCAGAATTTACGAAGGAACGCCAACCAACGTAAGAGAAGTTTTTGCGAAATATGATATTGCGAACGATGCTTCTTTCAGAGGTCACGTTGCCATGGTGATGGGAGTTTTCTACAAAAGAAACGGAGAATGGAAGTTCAACGCGATCGGAGATCCTACAGCAGACCGAAAACTGCAGGAAACAATCGAAACTGTAAAGCAGAAATATTTATAAAATATAAGTGTTTAAAATGATTATCAATAGGAACGGGCTTTAGCCCGTTTGCATTAAAAATAGGTTCCAATCCGGCTTTAGCCAAAACTTATTAACTATTGAATAAATTTTTAAAATAAAAAATAAAACTTAGCAATACTTGTACCTGTACAAATATTGCTTTTATCGTATAATAAGCACATAAAAAAGTGGAACAAAGTACAAGTATAATAGATCTTCATCCCGGTCTGGTTTGGGGATTTGCGGTAACGGTAGTTATCATGTTACTTCTGGATTTAGGAGTTTTCAACAAAAAAAGTCATGAAGTTTCGTCCAAAGAAGCCACAATCTGGTCAATCGTATGGATCTCGCTGTCAATGGTGTTTTCGGGAGTTGTGTACTGGGTTTACAATTCAGATTTGGGTTCGGGAAGCCACGAGATTGCAGTAGAAAAATTCACGCAGTATCAGGCGGCTTACTGGATTGAGAAGGCACTTTCGGTAGATAACTTATTTGTATTCATTCTGGTTTTCGGATTCTTTAAAGTTCCGAAATATCTTCACCATAAAGTTCTTTTCTGGGGAATTATCGGAGCATTGATTTTCAGGGCAATTTTCATTTTTGCGGGTGTAGGATTAATCAACCTTACTTACCTTCCTGAAATGAATATTTTCGGACATCCTGTGAAAATCAATATTGTAATGACTTTATTTGGGTTGTTCCTTGTATATGCAGGAATAAAATCGTGGGGCGACGGAGACGATGATGACGAAGAAGATTACAGCAATACAGCAGGAGCAAGACTGATTAAGAGATTCTGGAAAGTTTCAGACAATTACGTGGGCGACAAATTCTTCACGGTACAGAACGGAATGAAAATGGCAACCCCGCTTTTGGTTGTTGTAGCGGTAATTGAATTTACAGACGTTCTTTTTGCAGTAGATTCCATTCCGGCAATCTTTGCGATTTCTAATGACCCGTTTATTCTTTACACCTCAAATATTTTCGCGATTCTGGGATTAAGATCATTGTATTTCCTGTTGGCGAATTTCATTCATATGTTCAGCAAATTACCTTATGGTTTGGCAGTTATTTTATCGTTCATCGGAGTAAAAATGCTGATCGCACCATGGATTCATATTCCGTCTCCGGTTTCTTTGGGAATCGTTGGAGGAGTTTTGGTAATTTCAGTGATTCTGTCTTTAATCTTCCCTGATAAAAAGGAGGACGAAGACCAAGAAAAAATTGAAGAATAAGATCATTTATATCTAAAGAAAAAAATCCGAAAAGCATACTGCTTTTCGGATTTTTAATATAAAGATTACAAACGGGAAAAGAAAAGCGGGGCATCGTTCTGCCGGAGTCGAACCGGATAATCTTGCCGGATCAGCCGGCTTCATTATTCCTCCCCTTCGATTGGTGACGAAGTATCTTTTATCTACGACACTTTATATTTTAAAACAAGGCAACAACCAGAAAGTGCAATGTCGTGCTCTAACCAACTGAGCTACTTTTCCTATTTTAATTTTGTGTTTTTTAAACTGTGGAAAAGGCGGGACTCGAACCCGCAACCCCGTCGTAATGAGCGAAGTAACACTATTCTACGGCACTTGTATATTATAAAACAGATAAGGTAAAAGACGAAAAAGGTATTTTTGCTCTTATGAGCGCCGCTCTTACCCGATTTGGGCAGGGAGCCGGCAATTCTACATCTGCGAGAGACTTACGCTTTCTTTCGAAAACTTTTGCCCAGTTGGTTTTCAACCCAACCTCACCAGTTCGGTCGCCCGAATTACGCTACCTTAGGACCGTTATATTTACGAAGTAACCCTTCTCTACGACACTTATCTGCATAGATTTTTAAATAAAAAAAGAGGCAAAAGACGAGAAAACTCTTTATATAAATCATTTTCAGATTTATTCTGGAGTCGAACCAACATCATTAAGATTAACCGAAGTAAGTTTTCTCTAACGGCACTCTTTATTATATCAAGGTAAATTTCGTACAGACACTTACTGGCTTACGTCTTACCATTAGACTACTGTTTTCACAGGCAGGATTTGAACCTGCATCTTAAGCGGGGAAACGAAGAATTTCTGTACTACGACACCCGATATTTTTAAATTTTCAATAAAAAGAGGCAAAAGGCGAAAAGACAGACATGCACCTGATCCCTACTGTTATTCAGGAAATTGCACTTGTTTTTTAGATTTTTTGGTCTAAATAATTGCTGTTCGAAGTAAGCCTTTTCTACGGCACTCTTTTGTTTTTTAAATCAAGGTAATAATGTGAGAATCTTCATTGCTTTTGCTCTACCATCTGAGCTACTCTTCCATTTTGGAACAGGCAGGAATCGAACCTGCGACCCAAAGATTAAATATCGAAGTATGATTCTGAAACGACACTTGATTTTTTATTTTTATATTTTCAAAGTTTTAGTTTTACAATTTAAAACCGAGCAAAAATTTTGAAAGAGACTTTTTCAGTTTGGATTCGAAGGAACTCTTTCTTACGGCATCGATTGTTTTTAAGTTTTTATGGTTATTGTTTTTTGTTACTGCAAAATTACTGCATTGGTACGCAATCTTTTTACGCAGTTAAAATTATTTTAAAAAAAACCAAGTAACATGGTATAAGAGTTTTTGATATCAATTCAAATTTTAAGTAAGACGATGAATCTCTTATGATGACGACATTGGTTGTTTAAACCGGGCAATGTAACGAAAAGACTCTTATTCAAGTGGAAATCGAAGGAATTCTTTTCTTACGGCACCGGTAATTTTTTTTAAGTAAGGTGAAAAATCAAACAGAATTTATTATTGTTGTGTGTTTCTTTTTACACCATTCCGAATTCAGGAAACAGGATTTTTACCTGCAATACAACTCTGCTCAGTACGAAGTAATTCTGTTTTACGACACTCACTTTTTAGTTTTCCATTGGGTCTTTCTGTATTTTTTCCAATTTCTCTGAAACTTAATTTCTTTTGATTTAATGGTTTCAAAACCATGTGGAAAACAATAAGAACATCCCATTTCATCTCCATATAAAATTCTGGAAATCTGCACATTCGAAATCTTCTTCGGAAAGTCAATTAATCCATATTCATTGCTTCCGAAAGACTTCTTTAGTGTTTTAAATTTTTTCATAAGTATTGAGTATTTAACCTCAATACAGTGTTCCTTTAAGCCATTTTTTATAATAATTCATGGTTATCTGTTTTTGTTGATGCAAAGTTATTGCCTCAGTGCGCATTCTTTTTACGCAGTTGAAATTTATTTTGAAAATATTCCTGTTTTTGTTCGTTTTGCCTTGAAGCAAAAGAACCAAAAGTTCAAGACTTGGAAATTCCGGCTAAAAATAATCTATACGCTCTAAAAATTCTAAAACTTGCGCGAATTGATTATTTGTTATTCGGTTCTGAATTTGTGTCGCGCTTCAAACAGTAGAATTTTCTTAACGTTCGTATAGCTTATTTTCTTTACGCCTACATTTCCTAGGTCGGTTTTAAATTTATATTTCTGTCAAAAGCTTAATAACTCTATTATTGAAATGTATTTGCCGTTCTTTTATTTTGCTAATTTCAATTTGCAAATCTAATTCATCAACTTCAAAAACAGATTGTCTATTTTCCCATTTATTTAACAAGTCCTCGGTATAATCGGAAAATTGAATTTTACCATTTTCTTTTTTGTAGAAAATCCATGGATGCCCAATCCATAACTGTGACCAATCTGATGAACTATTTTCGAAAATATATTCCCAATTTTTGATATCCTCAAGATCTGCACAACATTGTGGCTCAAGAAGAAGTTCATTGTCTTTCTTTAAAAGAATTCCTCCATCAAAAAGCATCAAGTAATTTTCTTCTTCAATATCTATATCTCTATCATCGAAAACTATTTTTAAAATAATCTTCAGATTTTCATCATCAATTGTTTCAATATCTACGAAATAAGAATCTTCCTCGATTAATTTTAGATTAAGATCTAAAGTAGATATAGCTTTTTGCCATCTATCATTCCGCTCTTCAGAACTTGAAGAATCTGATAATTCAGGAATCTCATAGTCTTCTTGAGAATATTTAAAGGGATTGATTTCAATAACATTAAAAAGTTTTATCATTTTTTGCATTTTTTTAGCCCCGATCGCAGCATTTGTTTGAGCTCATTTTTAGGATTTCGGCTGTGGCGGCAAAGCCGCCACAGCCGAAATCCAGAAAATAGCGAGTGCGGAGAGCGGGATTAAGCTCCTGAAAATAATGGTTATTAGTTTTATTTTAAAAGCAGTGCCTTTTACAGCACTACTTTTTTAATCATTTCTACGGCAGATTTTTTGTCTTCCAAAGCATTCAGTACATCGAAAATTTTATCGGACCAACCTGCGATAAGGTATACATCGTTTTGTCTGATATCCAAAGGCTGTCTTCCGTAACCCGCCAAGTCAAAAATATACAATTTTGCATTTGGCTGAAAACTTTTGTATTGATTCCAAGAATCTTCGAAAGAATTTCGGGTTCCGTTGCTGTTCCAAAGCTGGGTATCGGTGAAAATCATTATTTTATCTACTTTTTCACATCTGTTCAGCAAATCTTCGATGACCAGATAACCGTTAGTAGAGTAACCTACTTCACCTTCTCTTTTGTAGAATGCATCTACGTTTCTCAAAATACCGTTTTTAGGCATCGGAACTCTTTTCCATGTGTCTCCGAATATTCCTGAAACCACATTTTTGCACTGTGACTGCAACATCATCGACATCAACAGACCAATATCATACAGCAAAACTTTAGATCTTGGAGAAACCGGCTGTTGCATTGAAGCGGAAACGTCTGCCGCGATCACCACCGAAGTATCGAATCCAAAACCTTTGATATTTTTGGCACTCACCAAAACCGCATCTTCCAATGCTTCGAGAATTGATGACAGATAAGGTGATTTCATACTTTTCAGTTCTCTGTACGCCGACAAGAATCTGAAAGGCAATTGTTTTGAATTTCTCACGGCTTTTTCATCCGAAAGATAGCTGCAAACTTTCTGCATTGCATCCGAAGAAACGTTGGCTTCCAGAATATTTCTGAGGTTTCGCAAAGTTGCCATATAACCCAGTTTGTTACTGAAAATCAGTTCTTCCCATTTGTTTTTGAAGGCTGCTTTTCTTTCGGCATCATCGGCAAATTTTGTCTGACCTAATACTGAAAGTTCTACTTCCCAAGTGTAAGGTGTTTCCAACGAATCGTTGACGATTTTGTTGAAAATAGCCTGCTGGTTTTCATCTTTTGCTTTCGGGTGAACCAGAAACAGGGCATCTTTCAGAGTTACTTCCGCTTTTCTGTTGTATTTGGCGAACTGGTATTCATCAAATTTATTGAATGATTTTACCAGACCTTTCTGGATTTGCTTTGACAGTTTGTTCAGTTTTTTAAGATCTGTTCTTTCGTTTGCCAATTGGTAATACGCCAGCAATTCTGTAATTTCATCCGCTCTCTGAATAACTCCGTCGATGGTTCTGCTTACCAAGTCTGTACCTGAAGTCTGCTTTGCCAATTCGGTCGTCAAAACCAACGGAATGGAACGCAGATACATATCTTTTCTTGCATAAACTGCCAGTTTTGCTACAAATTCCGGATCATTTTTCTGAATCAGGGACTGAATTCTTGTGAGTCTTTCATTTCCTTTTTCATAAGTGGTATTGGATAATCCTGTTGTAACAACAGCACTGTATAGTTCTTCTGCAGGTGTCATGGTATAAGCTTTTGCACCTTCGTAGTTCGTTACTACTTTATTCTCTTTTCTTAAAAAATTAAATTTCATGGTTACTGTTTTTTTGTTAAACATTTCAGAGGATTATCACTTTCTCCCTGATTTCTGATGCAAAGTAAGGATGCTATTGCGCAATGTTTTTGCGTATTATATTTTTTTTGAAAAAATTTTTATTTAAACACTAATTGCACGGATTCTTGCAGTAATAAAAACAGATTTTTTATTCTGAAATCTCAGAACTCGTTTTAAAATAGATTCTTCATTCCGCCTTGCTTCATTCAGAATGACAAACATAACGCTGAACCAACAACAATAGACAATTAACAGGCAACTAATAACCAGTAACAATCAGCCAAAAGAAAAAATCTATCATTCATTTTATATAAAGGAATTAATAATGGGGATTTTTTGGAAATACGTTTTCTAGCTTTGTTTCATTAAAATTTTAAACTTATGATTAAAGGATTGTACGAAACTCATGTTCAGGTGAGTGATCTGGAAAATGCAATAAAATTCTATACTGAAATTTTAGGATTGGAATTTGCCCATAAAGAAGAAAACCGAAGAATTGCTTATTTGTGGATCGGAAAAAACAAGGAATCCATGTTGGGATTATGGGAGCAAAAGGAAAATCTGCAAACAAGGCATTTTGCTTTTACCGTCGACAAAGAAGATATTCTGAATTATTCTGTCGAATTTCTGAAAAATAAAAATTTAAAACCTTACAATTTCCTGAAAGACGGAATTGAAAAGCCGATGGTTTTTGCATGGATGCCTGCTTTAGCCATTTATTTTAATGATCCGGATGGAAATCAGCTGGAATTTATCTCGATTTTAGAAGGTGACGGAAAACCGGAGCTGGGTGTGCTTTCTTATGAGGAGTGGTTGGAAAGGAAATAAAAAACTAAGTTTAAATTATAAACTTGGTTTTTGTATTATTTTTTTCCATTTTTTCTAAAAGCAACAACAAGTTGATATATACCAAATCCTGAAACAATTCGTCCTAGTAAATCCCAAAAACCGCTCCATGCACTTGGATCAAGCTTTAGATCTTTATTGCCTGTTATAAAATCTACTCTTCTGGCTGGATTTATAAATTCAGGGTAATATCTAAAAAGATTTTTAAACGAAAAAGTATTATCAAATTGCCATCCTTTGAAATCTGAAATATTATCAATAAGTTGATAATTTAAACTTAAAAAGTAAAGTATGTATATAAAAAAAGATGCTACAAAAGTAAATACAATAGCTCTTATCCAATTTTCACCATGTGAATTAGAAATTCTATTTAGGGTAAAAGTAAATAAATCTTGGCTTGTTTCTGAATAGTTTTCATGTTTCAATATTTTTAAACTTTTAAAAAATCTTACAACCCCAAAATCACTTTTAAGATAATTTTCAGATTTATTAAGATTGAGTAATAATAATGTCTCTTGAACATTTGCCCATTTTGATTGAAAAATGCCTGATACATATATATTACCTTGTTTTTCATATACTTTTTTTATTTGTGTATAAAAATCACTTTCTTGTTGATAGTAAAATATATCTCTTTCATTTTTATAAACTTCAGTCTCATTTTTAAGAATTTCAAGTTGTTTTTGAGGTATAGTACTATTTAAAAAAATAGTATCAATAAAATTTGAACCTTTATATTGAAACTGAAATCCATCTAAATTAGAATCACAAAATTCAGTTTTACCCAATGAAGACTGATACATACGAAATAAAGGTTTATTAATATTTTGAATTCTTAAATCATATGTTTGAATTTTATGGAAAACATCCCAAATAAAATTTATCATTGCTAAATTATACTTATAATTCTCTTTTTCTACTGAATCTAAATTTTTCGCATTTTCTGCAATCATTCTGATTAGATTTGATTCATACCATTTTTTATCTTCTAAATATGCATCTTTTAACTGTTCAATCAATTTTTTTAAATTTTCGTTAACAATCCTCTCTTGAAAATAATTGTTATTCAATAATGATTCGAGATTATTATGTGTATCAATCGATTTTGTAATTATCCACAAAGAACTATTTTCCACAATAGGGTTTAAATAATTTAAAATATTTTTTTTCATTTCGTATACCTCAATATCAAAACTATAATCTCTACTTTCTTTGCTAGGTCTGAAACTATACTTATTAATATCGCTCCACTGATCAGAAAATGGCAGATTTAAAATATTTAATTCTCGAAAATACAAATTACCTATTACACTTAAATGCTCCATTACGATGGCATATATCTTTGTTGAAGAAAAAGAAAACAAAGAATCTTTTGTTAATGAGGTCTGTTGAAAATTTAGTTTGTTAATTTTAGATTCATGAATATAACATTCTATTTTACATCCACTTTGAATATTTAAAGTATTAACACAACATTCAAATAATTTGAGTGCACCAATTGTAGCATTGTAAATATTAAAAGATGATTTTTGTTTATTTAAAGTTAAAAATTTAATTATGGAATCATAAATATCAAAATCTCCAACAAGACCATCTTCGTCACAGGTTATATAATCTATTGTATTACTCCTATAAATCAAAAAATTAAAGATTTGACTATCTGATAAAATAGAAAACCCTTCTACAGTATTATTTTCGGTTATTCTTATTAACCCAATATTTGTCTTTTGCTCTATTATAAACTGTCCTAAAACGCAATAATTATTTATTACTAAACGCGCTATATCAGATTTACTAAAGTGTATATTTTCAATACTTGTTTTTTTTTAATAATTAATTCTTCTAAATTGAATATATTAAGTAGATAAAGAGATTCTAATTTTACATATTTAAAAATAATTTTTCTGATAAAAGAATTATGAATTGATAGTAATCTTATCTCTGAACTTTCCAAAAAGTATAAATCTTCAATTTCAGTTCCAGTAATAACAAGCCTATCATTCTTTAATGATTTAAAGATAATCCCTTCAGCTCCAAAATTAATCTCGTTCAAATTAATCAGATCACAAGTAGTTTTTTCAATATATAGCATTCTAATATTACTATCTTTTAATAAAGTCTCATCTATATTAGAATCTAAAATTGAAATAGATTTTATTTGAGAGTTAGAAACTTTTATAATATTAATGTCAGTATTATAAATTCTCAAACCTAGGTCACCTATTGATTGTATATCAATAGTTTTAATATGACTATCCTTAAAAATGGTATAAGTTCCTTCAACATTTTCAATATTTATTTCAGAAAGGAATGTTACATCATCAAATATTAGATTATGTTTTATGTCCGTGATCTCAACATTGAAATATAATGAACAGTTCTTAATTATAATGCCTTCAATTTTTTCACCTTTTATATTTATTTCTCCGTAAAAAATTGGAACAGCAACTAATAAATCCCTCAGATAATTTTTTAGATTTTCGACATTTTTACTATTTATTGCTTTATGAAACACTTCTGAAGTAATATCCATATTATTAGTTTTTATAAATATAGTTTAATAATTTATAAAAACTCCCTTTCAAAAGGAAGTAATTATTAAATTTTTAGATTGGTAAACTGTTAAATTATTGCTGCAAACACCAATGCAAAATTTTTGCAATATTTTTGGCATCATCTACTCCTCTGTGATGCGTTCCTTCAAGAGTAAGATTTAATTCGCCTAAAGCTCTTGCCATTCCGACGCTTTTACGAATCGTGGGATGCAGTTCTCCAAATAAAGTTTTCACATTGATGTGGTCATCGCTCAAAGGATAATCCACTTTAAATCTTCTTGCCTGATTTTGAAGCATATTCAGATCGTAGTTTCCGTAACTTGCCCAGGTCAGATCTTCAGAATCGTATTCTGCTCTCAGAATATCTAAAGCATCTTCTAACAAAACCCCTTCATCATCAAGCATTTGCTGCGTAATGGAAGTCAGTTCCGTACAAAACGGACTTACTTTTGAGTATTGAGGTTTTACTAAAATTCCTTCATTTTTAGAAATCTTTCCGGTTTTTGCATCCATGATACACACTCCGATTTCTATGATTTCACTTTCCTGTCCTCTCGGCAGTCGGTCTTCCCAACATGTAGCTTCGAGGTCTATAATTAATATGTTGTCTGTTGTTTTCATTGTTGTAATATTTAACTGTTAAAGGTTGGAAAATGGATGCGGGAAGATGGAAGTTTTTACAGCGTGTAATTACTTCCAGCCTCCAGCTTCAGACTTCCAGCCCAAATTCACCCCAAAATTTCTCTTAAAATTCTGGCGGCGTTGTAAGCATCGTCTGCTCCGCTGTGATGATTTCCTTCAAAATCCATGTTCATATAATTCAGGGCTCTTTTCAAACCCATCATTTTATGATGTCCTATATATTTTTTGAATTGATACATCACATTGATGTAGTTTTCGGAAAAAGGATTTTCGATACCGAGATAATCACACTGTTCCATGATCTGCTCTTTATCAAAGTTTCCAAAACCTGCCCAAGTAAGCTGAGCTGATTGATATTCATCTTTGATTTTTTCACAGGCTTCTTCGAAATAGATTCCTTTTTCTTCAATTAATTGCGGTGTAATTCCTGTGAGATTTGTACAAAATTTATTGATTTCAGATCTTTCGGGAATTACATAAATGCTTTGTTTTTTGGAAATTTCCTGCGTTGTTATGTTTAATTCGCAAATTCCTATTTCTATAATATCGGTTTTTTGGCCGGCGGGAATTCTGTCATTTTCCCAACATGTAGCTTCCAAATCGATAATTACGATTTTGTTTGTTGTTTTCATTTTTACATTTTTGTTCTATTCATTTTTCATTCATCTGCATTTGGTTTCTAATGTGGGAGGAGAAGCGGGAAGAAATACCCTGAAGAAGAATTGTTTTAAATACTAAAGTTGTGCAAAGGTAAAATAGTGAGTGCGCATTCTATTTACGCAGTTAAAAAATAATTTTAAAAAAAACTCCCCGAAGGGAGCAATTTCTAATTTCTCGGTGCAAACGGCGGTGTCCATTTTTTCCTTTTCATGATTTCCTTTACTTCCTCGTAAGAAACTGGATAAAAATTATGGCAATCTACTCCTACATCGAAGCTCAGAGCCATTTCATCGTCGGGCAATGTTCCGTGCGAATGACCGTAAAGCTGCCAAACGCCACGGTGTGAGCCGTTCCATGTTCTCATGGCGTAATGAAAGAGAATAATTTTCTGTTTGCAGTTGCTGTTTTCAGGCTCATCAATTTTCAGTTCGTGATAATCTCTGATGGAAGCAAATCGTTTTGGATAGGTCAGCGCGGCACCTTCATGGTTGCCTTTTATCAAATGAATGTTTCCATTTAACCGGTCCAGAATTTCCTTCGTAAAGTCAGGTTTGCTAAGACTTAAATCGCCTAAGTGATAAACGGTGTCATCTTTACCGATTTTCTCATTCCATCTTTTGATGAGTTCTTCGTTCATGTATTCCAAAGACTCAAAAGGTCTTTCGGAGAATTTTATAATGTTTTCGTGACCAAAATGATGGTCTGCTGTGAAAAATATGTTTGGTTTCATTTTTTAATTGTTTGTTTTTTAACTTCAAAAGTTCTGCTTTTACACGATGCTGTCATTCTGACGAAGGAAGAATCTGAATATAATTTTTAGAGATTCTTCACTCCACTTCGTTACGTTCTGAATGACAACAACACACATAATTAATAACTTTTTGCAGTTTTAGTTTAATAATATTAATTCGTTAAGGTTTCATCACCATCCACAGATCTTTGAAATCCGGAATATGAGTTGTAATCAATGATGAGTTGTGTCCGGAGCGTTCTTTTACTTCACGGGAACCCCATTCACCACGCTGTCTGTAAGGAATTACTTCTGCCCAGACTGCTTTTGACGGATCTATCGCCAATAAAGCTGCCACAGTATCATGAAGTGCCTTTTCTTTGAGTTCAACAGCTTTAAGAAATAGCTTCAATCCTTTATTTTCATTTCGAAAGGGGATCAGGATTTCTGCATCTTTCTTTGTAAAAACAGCAGCGTGACAAACATTTTTGCTGATCATCCGTCTTTCGGTTATGGGTATTGAAAGCAGCTTTTCAGCAGCCAATGGATTTCCATTCAGATTGAATGTCGCACAGGTAAGTTTTCCGTCAAATTTTTCCAGTCGATGTTCTTTTGGAACAATATTATCGCCTGCAAAACCGCCCTGACAAAACCAGCGATCGAAGAAAACTCCGGTTTCCCACAATGAATGCGGATTTGTAAGTGCTGCTCCCGTCAGTAAAGTACAATTTGGAAACTGATGGAGTGTTTCAGCCATAATGTTTGCTGCCGTATCATCCGCTTCTGAATCTTCAAATTTTCCGATCCAGTCTTGGTAAAAACCCGAAACACGGCTCGCCGAAGATTTTGGAGTTCCTGCACCGACGCGGACATCTTCTCTGTCCAGAATTTGCAGAACACGTTTTACAAATCCTATCTGATCTTTTCCTCCCGGATGTACGGATACGCTTGCGAGATGAACCTTGGGATGCGTCGCTAAAACTGCCAACGTCATCGAATCATCAGGATCAGCCGTTTCCATATCGAAATGAAAAGGTAATTTATTTTGCATGATTATTTTTAGTTTTTTAATTTTAATTGAATAAATAATTTTAATTAACCTCAGCTCGGGATAAGAAATAAACTTAAATACCTGATTTATAAAATCATATTAATTTATCGCAAAGAAAAACAAAAGATTTTTTTACTTATTGAAAGTTGGTAAGCTAAACAAAGGCACTTCGTTTATTTAAAAAAGACAAAAATGGTATTACTTTGATCAATTTTACGCCTTTGTATATCTTAAAAGCTGAATTCTTAATAATTGAAACTCTTTGTTTTACCTTGCGTTTAAGAAGACTTATCACGAACTCAGGTCAATTAATTTCCCTGAAATGCTTTATAAAAAGCGGTTTCAATTTCCAGTTGATCGCTTTCGACATATCGTCTTGAAAAGTGAATAGGAACTGCTTCTTTTACTCCACATTCTTTCATGATTTTACCTGATGCAGAAGCAAAACTGTGATAGTTGATCTTCGCAAACTCCTGATCTTCATCTTTGTAGAATGTTTCGATGTACACCATATCCGCTTCCCTGAAAACTGTTTTTATCTTTTCATAATTGTCTTCACAGACCGCATGATCCATGATTACGCCTAATTTATACCCTTTGTTTCGAGCCAGAAAGTGAAATAGATCGAAGGCTTTATAAACTGTTCCTTCAATTTCAATTTCTTTGTCGGAATCATTGTTTTCAAAGGCTTTCTTGAGTTCGCTGATCCATTTTCCTTTTTTAAATTCTAAACCGTTTTCATTAAAAGTCACTGAATCTTTTTCTCTGAATAAATACGCGATAGAATCTGTTTTGTGATCCAAAATTGCAAAATCAACATTCACATATTCGTCTTCAAAAAGGAAATGCTGAGTTTTTATCAATTCCAGATTCCAATGTGGAGGACGAATTTTATAGACATTAATTTCTTCTTTAGAAACGATTTCTCTAATCTCATATTCAATCGCATTTTCATCAATTAAATTCCAAGTGTAAGATTTTAATCTTGCTTCAATTTGCCGGTGAATATTTTTCGGTCCGCAAATCACGATTTTTTCTCCGCTCCCAATCTGATGTCTGAAAATTCCGTCGAAATTGGAAAAGTGATCAATGTGAGTATGACTGATGAATATTGCTGAAACCGACTGTACTTCTTTTACCGTCAGTAAACTAGCTTCACCGCAATCACACAAATAATGATTTGCTGAATTCGGGACTTTTATTAATATACTGATGTCTTCTTTTAATAGACTTTTTATTTCTGCCTGTAACATTTTTTCTAATTTTTTTTGATTATTCGTTATCAATCATAATACTTGATTTTAACGCTAAGCACGCAAAGCTTTTTTATAAACAAACTGTTTTTAAGGTTCGCAGAGGCGTTAAAACTTACCCAAGATCGCAGAGGTTTTATTATGACAAATTACAGACAATCAGATTTTTTTACCACAATTAATTATTTCTGCTGTCATTCTGAATGGAACAAAGTGGAGTGAAGAATCTCTAAAAAAATATTGTGTAGATTCTCTGAACTTCGTTCGCATCCTTTCAGGCTGTGTCAGAATGACAAACTTTCTGCATATTAGTCAGATCAGTTTATGGTTCAATTTAACACGTAAAAAGTTCCGGTAAATATATTACCGAAACTTCATCTTTATTAAACAATAAGTTCTTTTACTGATATTCTTCGTACACCAAAGTCAGATTTTCTGATCTTGCACATACGGTTGTCAGCAGTATGATGGAAAACGATACCCTCCATATCATTTTCGGGATTGCTCAAAAAGTTTTTGATAAATTCAAAGTCCAGACTTTCTAAACTAAGAATATTTTTGCCATGTATTACCAATAAATGACCTTTAATATTCTCAGGATTTCCTTGTATCTTTTCACCAATGAGTTCGTAGGTTCCATCTTCCACCCTGCCCAATTCAGCCAAAGCAGTGAAACCTTCCCAGAAGTATTGATCTTCTTTTTTATCAATATCACACGCTACCCAATGCGGATGATGACCTGTAATAAGATCCGCTTCCTGACACGGAATTGCGCCTGCAGGAGCTGTTTTTCCTTTTTTGGCATCGTATCTTTTATATAATTTACCGTTGATTACTGCACATGCAGAACCATCAAACTTTTGTGTAGCAATAGCTTTCCCATCAAAAACCCAGTTGTTTTCAGGATTAATTTCGTTAATAACTCTTCCTAAATTATGTATATCTTTTTTGAATAATGTACTTATCTTTTTCATTTTTAATAGTTTTAATCACAAAAGTTTTATTCATCAGCATAACTCTCAAAACTATACTTTTGCGGAAATTAATTCTTCTTTTATCACATCAATGACTAAAAAATTCAGTTTTTTATTGATTCTTTTCTGTTCTTCTTTCTCAATGGTTTCGAAAACTTTCGGAAAATCTTTTTCAAAATCTTCTAAAATATCCTGCGCAAAAAGACCAATGACTTTACCAATCATTTTGGGTTCAAATTCGCCAATTTTGCTGACCACGTTGTTTAGCCTGTTTGCAGTTGCATATTTTTGAATTTCTTCCCAGATATTCTGAGCTTTTTCGCTAAAGCTGATTTGCTTTTGAACGGTTTTTTCCTGTTTTCTTACCACTTTAGATTTCTCGATCCATTTTTCATTTTTATTTTTCAAAATGACTCTTGAGCCGTTTCCAAAATATCTGGTTTTCAAAGTTTTCACAATGGTTCCTTCACACCTATTGTTCTCGATTTCAGGAAGTCCAAGCCAGCCCGGAATTTTAGAATCGAAAACATTCGGAAACTTCAAAGCATCTTCCAAAGTTCCCTGAAAAAGAATTTTTGCATAGAAAAATCCGGTTTCTTCGAAAATTTGGTTCACCATATCGGTATCCAGATAAGTAGTTCCGTTCAGCTTGATGTCGAATGCGTAAAATTCGTTGTTAGGTGCATATTCAATACCTTTCTGCACTTTTACCGCATCTTTTACAGGTTCAACTTCTTTGTGTTTGTAACCGCCACCGAACAATTCACCGTAGATTACGACCGTCTCTACATCCGGATGAATATTTTTCACTTTTTCGAATACTTCGATGACGTTTTTTCTGTAACGTTCTAAAATCTGATGTGCGTTGAAGAATTTTTCATCCTTTTCGATGAAAGCGGTTCTCTTCCCGGTTTTAATTTCCTTTCCATCGGTAAAGAAAGAGAAATTAGCACCGTGAACTTTCTCCTGCACGATGAAAACCTCATCCCCAAAACCCTGAATCCTGATCTGATCGATTACGCGGGTCTGGTAAGCGTTTTCTATTGAGTTATATGTTTTGAAAATCATTTTTTAAAATTTTTAATTTGTTTTATTTAAAACCTCACAGGTTTTGAAAACCTGTGAGGTTTCACTACTGTATCATCTATCAATCTAAAAATATCCGTTATCATTTTTTAAAGTTTTTTAAAAGGCTTTCAATATTTTCTTTTCCGACAGGGTTCATGGAATGGCAGTAGAATTTTGGCAAATCCAAATAATTATTCATACAATATTCTACCAGCCATTTCGCACAATCGTAGCCTGTTTTTTCAACAAATTCCTGAGAATCGGGTTTCAAATAATGTTCATCGGCAAGATCGTGGTCAAAAGAGATCATTTCTGGAAGTCCTTTTTCCAAAATCCTGTTGACAAACTGTTCGTAATTCCGAACGATATGCCAGTCTTTTCTGAGGAAAATATCCTGTTTGGTATAATGATACGCTTCAATTGGATATCGTATATCGTCCAGAAACAGTAATCTTTTTGTTATTTCCATTGCTTTTTTTAATTAGAAAAGTAGATATTCAAAGCTTTGATAATACTTTTCACGTTTGTATTCGGATAAAATCCTGAACTGTTGATGCAGTTGATTTCAACAATCTTCCAGCCTTCATCTGTGAAGCAAATATCCATCACAAAAGCTTCTTCAAGATTGAAAAGCTGAATCATTTCATTGGCGAAACTCAATCCGTTTTCTGAAACTTTTTCTTCAAAAGGAGCATGATCATTGAATTTATAATATCCTGCATCAATAATCTGTCCGCCAACAATCCAGAGTCTTGCTTCTTTGATCGTTCGTTTTGCTTTAGAAATCTGAACCAAAGAATCTTCTGTAATTCTGTTGGTTTGATTTTCCAATACTTCAAAGACAAAATCTTTCCATTCCGTTTCGTTGAAAACTTTTCCTGTGAAAATTTTCGCTTCATTGTAAGGTTTGATGAATTTGAGTTCATCTTTTTTCCAAATCAATTCTTCCGAAATTTTATGAACGGAAACTTTATGATTCAGAAGGTTTTCACCGTAATATTTGGAATACACTTCATACAAGTGATTGCCTCCATAGAAAGAACCGGGAAACCAATCTGTATTTTGCTTTGCCAATCTTGCAATCGTCACCGAACCGTATACGAAAACATCTTTCCTGTCTGTTTCGAAGTCAATTTTTTGTGCGGTTGGAGGAATATTAATTACGCTGTAATCAATATTTAATTCTTCCAAAGCATCAAAAATCCTGTAATGATCGGGATCTAAATATACATTAGCCTGAACTAAAAAATACATGGTTATTTGTTTTTAGGGTTCTTTTATTTGCTTTTTACAATACCCGCCAATTCCAGTTTTGCATCTTCAGGAAATCCTGAAAGTCCGGGAATATCGTTGTATTCTACAATCACTTTTTCTCCGTTTTCTGTTTCCAGAACATCAATCGCCACAATATCTGCTTTGATGTTTTCCTGTAACAGTTTTACTTTTTCTATCCATTCTTTTTCAGGCTCGATAAGTTGATATTGCTGAGTTAAAGAATTGGCTTTCCAATATTTGCCTTTTCTTTTCATCGCCCAGACTTTATCATTGACAGCCAGATAACGGATGTCATATTGATAATCAATAAATTTCTCTGTCGTCACATAATCCTGATGAATAAAGAGTAAATCTTTCAGTTCTTCCCATTGTTCTTCGGTTGAAACCAGACTTTTTCCGTATCCGCCGTGATGATTCCCAACTTTAACTACGAAAGGAACCTGCATTTCCAGATTTTTCAATTGAGTTGTATTGGTTGCGACATTAAAATCAATCACAGGTAATCCAAGTTTTTTCAATCTGTTTAACATGGATAATCTTTCGTAACCTATTAATAATGTTGAAGCTGAATTCACGCATGGAACTCCGGAATATTCAATCAATTCCAAAATGTTTCTGTGTTTTGCTTCAGGATTGATTGCTCCCAATCTCCAAAAAATTACATCCGGTTTGCAGACTCCATTCTCATCAATGACATACAGTTCAGCATTTTTTACGATAAATTCTGCGGTCTGAACTTTTTTCTGAACCACATCAAATCCTGCAAAATAATCCTGCCAGTATTTTTCTCCGTTGATGATTAAAATTGTTTTCATTTTTTATTTGTTATTACTTTAAACCTCACAGGTTTTGAAAACCTGTGAGGTTTCTGAAAGCTTTAAAAAAAAATGTAAAAAATTAAAAACTCTAATTTCCATACATTCCACTTCCAGCTATTTTTATTACACCATCATATCAGCACAATTGGAACTTGCGAAGGCGTAAGGTTTTGCTTTAAACACATACCCCATTCCAAGAATATATCCCATTGCGTCTCTTAAGGCAACATTGGATTTGAAATCAGGATCGGTGTTAATGTCTGCGTGTACCTCCATTTCCACTCCATAAGCATCCAGAACAGCGCAAATAGCGTAAGCAATTTCTACGGATTTGTTTACCTCGTTCAACATACGCTCTTTGATACTGATGGTCTGTATTTCTCTTTCTTTTCTGATAAAGGTAAACGCTCCTTTTCCCTCACGAATAAACACTACTGCCGTAGCATAATTAATGGCATCCCCATATACATGGGAGTCTGAACCTATACAAACCTTCAGTCGGTGTCCATTTGCCTGTTCGCGGATGATGGCTTCTTCTACCAGTTGGGTGATAGAGTTTTGGAAAATTTTTCCTGTCATGTTCTGCCATACTTGTTGTTGCGTTTCCATTTTTTCTACATGTTTTTTGTTTTGTTTAAATTTTAATAATTACGTCAATTGTAAATTGTCAATTCATTGTATTGTCAATTTAAAATTCACTTGTGAAGCAAATTCACCATTGACCATTAACATTCCTGCACTCCGAACCGGATTCGAACCAATACCATCAGTTTTGGAGACTGAGATGCTGCCATTACACCATCGGAGTAGTTTTTGTTGATTCATCAGGACTCGAACCTGAACAACAAGAGTCAAAGTCTTGTGTGCTGACCAATTACACTATGAATCAATTTTATAAGTAATGAGTAATAGGTAATTAGTGATTTTTTTGCGCATAATTCATTACTTATTGCACATTACTTATTTCTCATATCTCGTGGAACAGACAGGAATCGAACCTGTACCTTTAGTTTTTCAGACTAACGTGCAGACCTGCTACACCACTCTTCCAAGTTTTTGTAGGTAATGAGTAATTGGTAATCAGTAATATTTTTTGCCTACAATTTATTACCCATTGCTTATTACCGATTACTTATATTCTGTACGGGAAGAGGGATTCGAACCCCCAAAACCTTGAGCCTAAATCAAGTGTGTCTGCCAATTCCACCATTCCCGCGAATTTCATTAGTAATGAGTAATTGGTAATCAGTAATAAAAATTATCTTCTATAAATTTATAATTCATATTAACCTCAAATAATTACTCATTTCTAATTACTTATTACTTATATTTTTAGGTTCGAGAAAAGCCTGTCTATATTTATAAACTATGCCTGTAATGTTTTTTAAAGATCTTCTGCGCTCGACAGACCTTTCTCTTTCCATTTAACCTATTTTTTTGTGAATTATCAATCGTCAATTTATCTCGTAGTCAATTATTAAATTCACTTGCGGAGCAAAATTCACCATTCACCTTTTCACTTTCCTGTACTCTATAAGGGAATCGAACCCTTGTTTTCTGCTCGAAAGGCAGACGTCCTGAACCGTTAGACGAATAGAGCGTTTTTGTTGTGAATTGTTAATCGTCAATTCCTTTACAGTCAATTCTTAAAATTCACTTGCGGAGCAAAATTCACCATTCACCTTTTCACTTTCCTGTACTCTATAAGGGAATCGAACCCTTGTTTTCTGCTCGAAAGGCAGACGTCCTGAACCGTTAGACGAATAGAGCGTTTTTGTTGTGAATTGTTAATCGTCAATTCCTTTACAGTCATTTTTTTTAAATTGACAATTGACTATTCACCATTCACTTTTTTTGACCATCTGACCAGGAGTCGAACCTGAACAACAAGAGTACATTTCCTGCATGCTGCCATTACATTATCAGCGGTTTGGTGGAAGTAGCAGGATTCGAACCTACTCAGCAATAAAGCAACAGATTTACAGTCTGCCCCGACTCTCCAGCTTCGGCGTACTTCCCTTTTTTCATGAGTAATAAGTAATTGGTAATGAGTAATATTTTCCAACTAACTTTTTAATCTTTAATTTTTGAAGAAAAACAAAGCCTGTCTTAATTTTTAGTTTGATGTAAGAACTCCTGCGCTCGACAAACTTTTTCTTTTTCTTCGGAACTAATCTCATTTTAGTTATTTGAGATGGTTATGGGATTCAAACCCACTCAGCTTACGCAACGGTTTTGCAGACCGCCCCGACTCTTCCACTTCGGCGAACCATCGTTTTTATGAGTAATCAGTAATAGGTAATGAGTAATTTCCCAATATTCTGATTATTCTTTTTATTTAAATTTTCATTAAAAAATAAAGTCTGTCTTATTTTTTTGTTTGATATAAGAACTTCTGCGCTTTGACAAACTTTATTTTCTCTAAAATTTATATTATGTCACAACTTTTTCATCTATTTTCAGTTGAGTTAAGAAAAAGCCTGTCTATATTATATCGTGTTTTTTTGGCTAAAGATCTTCTTCTCTCGACAAGCCTTTTCTTTTTCTCTTTGAAACAATTAACTTAGTTTGAATTGTGAATAGTCAGTTATCAATTCGCTTTGCTTGTCAATTTTTAAATTCACTTGTGAAGCAAAATTCACCATTGACTATTCACTTTTCTGTAATTTCGGAAGGACTCGAACCTTCAACCTTCGGCTTATGAAACCGATACTCTAACCATTGAGCTACGAAATCGTTTTTAATTTGGTGAATAATCAATCGTCAGTCCCATTTGTTCATCAATTTTAAAATTCACTTACGAAGTAAATTCACCATTAACTATTCACTTTTTTGTACTCCATAAGGGAATCGAACCCTTGTCGTTCGGTAGAAAGCCGAATGCACTAACCTCTATGCTAATGGAGCAAACTGTCTGGAAAGCAGGGTTCGAACCTGCGACCTCCCGCGTCCAAGGCGGGTAAACAACCACCGTTATCTTTCCAGTTTTGCAGATTCACTTTCATTTTCTTTTCCGGGAGACAGCCGGAGCCGAAATTTTCCGTGAATCTTTGCGGTCTATGCGAGAATCGAACTCGCAGTGCCCGAGAGACAGTCGGGAAGGTTAACCATTACCTCAATAGACCTTTTGCGGAGAGCAAAGGAATCGAACCTTCACTACTGTCGTAGAACTCATTAGCAGTAAGCCGCAACAAACCAGTATTTGCCTACTCTCCTTTTGTGATTCCGACAGGATTCGAACCTGTAACCCTGGGTTTAGAAAACCCATGCTCTATCCGGTTGAGCTACGGAACCTTAGTATTGTGAATGATCAATCTCCAATGGTCAATTGTCAATCTGCTTTGCTTGTCAATTTTAAATTCACTATTGACTATTCACTTTTTTGTAATCCCAGAAGGATTCGAACCTTCAACCTTCGACGTATCAGGTCGATGCTCCAACCATTTGAGCTATGAGATTGTTTTTAATTTGTGAATAGTCAATCGTCAATTCGCGTTGCTTGTCAATTTTAAATTCACTTGAAACAAAATTTACTATTGACCATTCATTTTTTGTAATCCCAGAAGGACTCGAACCTTCAACCTTTGGTTTCGTAGACCAACGCTCTATCCAATTGAGCCATGAGATTGTTTTTAATTTGTGAATTGTTAATCGTCAATTCGTCTTGCTCGTCAATTTTTAAATTCACTTACGAAGTAAAATTCACTATTAACTATTTACATTTTTGGGGTATCTCCGGGGATCGAACCCTGTTCTCCGATGCCACAAACCGACGCTTTACCAAATAAGCTAGAGAAACCATATACCATAAAAAAAGCGCCTCTTTTCGGGAGGCGCTTTATATTTCTGGACGTGTCAGTTCATTAGCTGACCCATGTATATAAGCACCTTTTTCCCACAAATTCACTATCAAGAAGAATAACACAAGCATATCTTTGCCCCATCGGTTCTGTACCGCGTTGTCCTGAATATAAATTAGATATGTTATGTAATTGTTTCATTTTATTCTTGTTGTTTTAAAAATGTTTTTTTGAAAGGCTTGAAAACCTGTTGCTTTCAATTTTCGGTTGCAAAGTAAATATGATTTTTTTTAACTCGCAAATTTATTTTTCAATTAAAATTTTGAAAATCAATTAATTACGTACTAATTTTAGAATAGAGAATTTCCGTCCGCAATACTTTGCAGATGTCTCCAATACCTAAATGACTGTCTCTCATCGGGTTACTGATCACGCTCTATTTTCTTATTAATTGTTCATTTGTTATTAAATAATTTTCATTTTTATGGTTATTTTTTTTCATTCTAAATAATTTCTGCTCTAAAAACACAAAAAACGCCTCGGTAATCGAGGCGTTTTTGCAGTATTTTTATAAAATTTTTACGGTTTTACAGTAAATAATTTTCAAAGCAAGCACATTTCGCCTCATAAGATATCATCCATTCATATCCAAACGATCCCTTTAGTTCAGGGCGATCGCATAGATTTAAACTGATATGTGCTCTTTGTATTGTCATTATTTTATGGTTGCAAAGATAAATCTTTTTATTAAAAGTTTTTTATTTTGTCATTGCGAACTGAAAGTGAAGCAATCTATATTATGTCATTTTTACTTTGAGATTGCTTCGTCGCCTTGCTCCTCGCAATGACAAACAAATCAATTCCTGAATATCCTATTCCTTCCCGTCTTATATCTGGAAATATCTTTCAAAATCACTTCATCATCCGGATTGAAATACTTCAGTTCATTTACGATTTCTGAGCGGGTTGCTACTTTTTCGGCGATGATTTCGTAGGCGATATTTCTTGTGGTCGATTGAAGTTTCGGATCTTTTTTAAATTCGTGTTTCATGGCTTCAAGATAAGTAATCTTTTTCTCCGAAGGTGTTTTCTGATAAAGTTCCTGAATTTGCTGATCGAGTTTTTTCACATCAAAAATATTGGCAAAATAGTTATTGAGACAGTTAAAAGCATCACGGTCTTCTTCCCAGCCTTTCAGCAGAATTTTCTGTGCTTCATCTGGCAATTCCATTTTTTTACGGTAAATTAAAGAACCTTTTACCATCTGATTATTGTTTACATAATCGTCCACCACCATCTGATAATAGATATTGGCATTTTTGGTATCATTCATTTTCCTGTAGAGATCGCCTACTTTTTCTTTCTGTTCGAGTTCTTTGTACAAATCGATTGCTTTTTTATACTGATTTGCTTTTTCGTAGCAGTTTGCGGCTTC